>CAISQQ010000507.1 GCA_903887655.1 uncultured Burkholderiales bacterium | reverse complement strand
GGGTGTAGACCAAGGACAAGTAGGCGCCCGACAGACCACACAAGGCCCCACCAGTCACCACCGCCCACCAACGAATCCAGCGCACCGGATACCCCAAGGCATGCGCCGATTGAGGTGACTCGCCCACACTTCGCAAGATCAATCCAGCCCGTGTGCGATTAAAAAAGAGGGTCAACCCCACACTCAAAGCCATGGCCAGGTAAACCATCGGGTGGTGACGAAACAAAGCCTCGCCAAGCCAGGGCAGATCGGCCAGACCTGGCAGCGCATAAGACACACTCGGTGGCAACTTGGCCTGCACATAAGGCACGCCCACAAAGGCCGACAATCCCGCGCCAAACAGACTCAAGGCCAAGCCACCGGCATATTGATTGGCGTTGAGTCCGATGACCAGGGCACCAAAAATACCAGCCAGGATGGCACCGGTGAGCATGCCCGCGAGGAAACCCACACTGGGCAAGCCCGAGTGAACGGTGGCCGCAAACCCAGCCACCGCTGCACACAGCATGAGGCCCTCGGCACCCAGGTTCAACACGCCGGCTTTTTCGTTGATGAGCAGTCCCAAGGCCGCCAGCGCCAGAACGGTTCCCGCATTGAGGGTGGCAGCAATCAATAAGACATACGATTCCATGGCTCAGTGTCCTTGCGTTTCGGTGGCGCTGGTCTTCGCACTCAGGCCCGCCGTGAGCTCAGGCAAGGCGAAGCTGGGTCGTTGTATCCAACACAAACGCTGATAAATCAATGTATCACAAATCAACAATGAAAAAAGCAAGAGGCCTTGAAACACACCCGTGAGCGATTTGGGCAGCCCCAGCCGCGATTGGGCCAACTCCCCGCCAATATAGAACATGCTCATGAGCAGCGCAGACATCACCATCCCCAACGGGTGCAGTCGCCCGACAAACGCCACGATGATGGCCGCAAAGCCATAACCGACAGGCACATAGGGGGTGAGCTGACCAATGGGGCCACTCACCTCCAGTGCCCCAGCCAAGCCCGCACAAGCACCACTCACCAACAAGGCCGCGTAGAGGTTCTTGCTCGACGAAAAACCACTCAACCTCGCGGCCATCGGGGCCAGACCCGTGACTTGCAAACCAAAACCCATGCGTGTGCGGTATAAAAAGAGCCAAGACAGACCCGCACCGAGCAAGGCCAAGGGCAGACCCCAGGTCATGCGAGAGCCTTGAACGAGTCGAGGCACCAAAGTGTAGGCATCAAAACTTTTTGATTGCGGAAAATTGTAGCCATTGGGGTCTTTCCATGGGCCGTAAACCAAGTAGCTCAAAACCATGGTCGCCACATAAACCATCATGAGGCTCACCAAGATTTCATTGGCATTGAAGCGCTCACGCAGCACCGCCACTATCCCCGCCCAAAGCAAGCCCCCGAGGGTACCCACCACGAGAATCAACACCACCACACCACGGCCCCAAGACGGCTCGGCATGGAGCGCCACGCCACTGGCAAAAATGGCCCCCATCACATATTGACCCTCAGCACCAATGTTCCACACATTGGCCCTGAAACAAAGTCCAAGTCCCAAAGAGATCAGCAGCAAAGGAGTGGCCTTGACCATCAACTCCCCCAAAGCGTAACTGGACTTGATGGGCTCCCAAAAAAAGACCATCAACGCCCGTAGCGGATCCTTGCCCATCGCCATGAAGAGCACCGTGCCGACCATCACGGTGATGAGCAAAGCCAACAAGGGCGAGACCCAACGCCAAAACTCGGACGGCTCGCTGCGAACTTCAAGACGGAGTTGACGCATGCGTGTCCTCCCACAGTCCGCTCATCCACACGCCCACACCCGCGAGTGTGGCGTCTTGGCGCAAAATGCTTGGCGACAGCCGTCCTTGTGACATGACGTACAAACGGTCGCAAATCTCAAAGAGCTCGTCGAGCTCTTCGCTCACCACCAAAACCGCACAACCTTCACGCTTCAAGGCGAGCACTTGCGCTCGAATCTGCGCGGCCGAGCCCACATCCACACCCCAAGTGGGTTGGGAGACGACAAAAACTTGAGGGGCCGCATCCATCTCACGACCCATGATGAACTTTTGCAAATTACCCCCAGAAAGCGACTTGGCCTTGGACTGCGGGCCGTTGGACTTCACATGAAAGCGCTGCAAAATCTTTTGCGTTTGCTCAAACAGCGCTTGGGGACGGATCAGCCCTTGGGCGCTCAACGTCTCTTCGCGAGTGAGCATCATGTTGTCTTGAAGGGACATCTCGGCCACCACATTGCGGCCCAATCGGTCCTCGGCCACGACATGCAAACCCGCCTCGCGGCGCTGCCTTGGCCCCCAAGCGCCGACCGACTGCCCCATGAGCTCAATGCTTTGGGGCGAAGAGCGAACATCTTCACCCGAGAGTGCCATCAGCAACTCGCGTTGACCGTTACCTGACACACCCGCAATGCCCACCACTTCACCCGAGCGCACAGTCAGCGACACCCCCTTCAAGTCCATCCTAAACTGCTCCATGGACGACAAGCTCAAAGCGTGCACAGACAAGCGCGTTGGCCCGGGCGCCTGCACATGCCGCACCAAAGCCGGTGGTTCCGCTCCAATCATGAGCCGGCTCAACGACTCGTTGCTTTCTTCGCTGGGTCGACAAACGCCCGTCACGCGTCCGTTTCTGAGCACTGTGCAGTGATTGCACAACTCGCGAATTTCGTGAAGCTTGTGGCTGATGTACAAAATGCTGCAACCTTGTGCACTGATGCGCTTGAGGACCTCAAAGAGTTTGTCCACCGCTTGGGGCGTGAGCACCGAGGTGGGCTCATCCATGATGAGCAACTGCGGCTCGGTGAGGAGAGCGCGGATGATTTCAACGCGTTGCATCTCCCCCACCCCCAAGGTGTGCACGGGTCGACTCGGATCGATCTCCAAGCCATAGGCCTGGGCCTTGTCGGCGATCAACTCGCTCACCTCTTGCAGACTCCAAGAACTCTCCAGCCCCAGCCAAACGTTTTGCGCCACCGTGAAGGTCTCAAACAAACTGAAATGCTGAAACACCATGCTGATGCCCAAAGCGCGGGCATGCTGAGGAGATTTGATTCGGACCGGCTGGCCATTGAAGGCGATCTCGCCTGCATCGGGCATCACGGCTCCATAAATGATTTTCATCAACGTGGATTTGCCCGCACCGTTTTCACCCAAGACCGCGTGAATCTCTCCGGCTTGAACCTGCAATGAAATGCCATCGTTGGCCACCACCGAGGGGTAACGCTTGGTAATGCCTCTTAAGTCTAGACGTTGGGTCATGGCGGTGGGTTGGGAGGAAATTCGGTGAATCGACTTGAAATGACGCGTTGTCTGTCACGCACGAGAGCGCCACTGGTAGCAGTCAAGATCATCCCTAGCAAGGCCAATGCCACGTTGAACAAACTCAAGCACCCGTCGCGCCATCATCAAATGGTCACAATTGGCCAATCTTAAGCGCAAAGACCCCGTTTTTTCAGGGAGCAAGCCGAGATTTTGTCCAAGAAGTTGTCCATGCACCAAGATGGCCCAATCGTCCCAACATCCCTCACCGGGTCCGCGGCTTGTGGCACCAAAGTTGCACGACCCTCGCCCCCTTTTACACAATCAAAATGGCCCTGAAGTCATTGACGTTGGTGAGGGTGGGCCCGGTGACCACCAGATCGGACAAGGCGCTGAAAAAACCGTGCGCATCATGCCGTTGGGTGTACTCGTTCAAATTCAAACCCAGTGCCCTCGCTTGGGACAGGGTATGGGGGCCCACGCGAGCCCCCGCAGCGCTGGAGCTGCCATCAATGCCATCGGTATCGGCCACCAAGGCCCAAATCCCCGGCGCGCCATTCAAGGCTCGTGCCAGTGACAAACAAAACTCACCCGCACGCCCGCCCCGGCCCCGCTCCTCGAGGGCGGGGCTGCTCCCAAGCTTGTCCAAGGTGACGGTGGTCTCGCCGCCACTCAACAGCACACAAGGCTTTTTGAATGCCCCCAAGCCGTTGGCAGCAAACCGCGCCAAGCTCGCATGCATCAATGCCACATCTTTGGACTCGCCTTGCACATCATCGGCCAAAATATAGGCGTTGATTCCCTCACGCTTGGCCAGCTCTGCAGCGGCATTCAAAGCGTCGCGAGCACTGGCAATGATCCGAACAGGGCTCAGCGAAGCGGAAAATTCGCCGGGCTTGGGGGTTTCCAACTCACCTCGGCGCAAGGCGTCCATGATGGACGGGGGCACCTCAATGCCATAGCGCTTTAGAACTTCAAAGGCTTCGTGCGAGGTGCTCCCATCGGCAACGCTGGGCCCACTGGCGATGGTTTGTGGGTCGTCGCCTGGCACATCGCTGATGCACAAGGTGAGCACCTGCGCGGGCTGCAAAGCCTGCAGCAACCGCCCGCCCTTGATTTGCGAGAGGTGTTTGCGCACCGCGTTCATCTCGTCAATGCTCGCCCCGCTTTGCAGCAAGGCACGGTTGACGCTTTGCTTGTCGTTGAGCGTCATGCCCTCTATGGGACAACACAACAAAGAGGACCCACCGCCAGAGATCAACACAATGACCAAATCGTCATGCCCCAGACCCTGAGCGCGGGCCAATAGACTTTGTGCAGCGAGCATGCTGTTCATGTCAGGCACCGGATGGGCGGCTTGCATCACCTCAATGCGAGAGCGTTGGGGATCAAATCCCTTGGGCAAATGGCCATAAGGCGTGACCACCAAACCGCTCAATGCCGAGGATGGGTAAGCTTCATTCCACGCCTCTTCAAAGGCCATGGCCATGGAGACACTGGCCTTGCCTGCACCCAACACCCAAGTTTGACCTTTGGGAGGGGGCGGCAGATGGGTCTTCATCAATGCCTGGGGGCTCGAGCGCTCAATGGCCGCTTGAAACAGTTGCCCTAAAAAATCAAAGGGTTCAATCACAAAACGCTCTCCCCCATGGACTGCTCGCTGGCGTGAGCCACCAGCGTGTGCTTGGCACAAAAAAGAATATCATTGCGCCATCATAGCGCGGGAGATCTGCTCCCTGCCTAAGCCCTGGTTCTTTTGATCAACACACCCACGCATGACATCCCTACTAATTCATCAAGCCCACTGCATCAGCACCCAAAACGACCACGGTAAGGAACTCCTAGGTGGATCCATTTACATTGAAAATGGATTGATCAAGGATGTCTTGAGTGCTGAAGAATTTTTGTTGCGCGGCCAGCCTTTACTCGACCGTGCAGAACGTGTGATCGACGCACGCCACCATTTGGTCACCCCTGGCTTGATCAACTGCCACCACCACATGGTGCAGTCCTTGACCCGCGCGGTCAAGGGCGTTCAAAACGCAGAGCTCTTTTCGTGGCTTCAAGGCCTCTACCCTTTGTGGGCGGGCTTGACCCCAGAGATGATTCAAGTCTCGCACCAAGTGGCCATGGCGGAGTTGCTCCTCTCAGGCTGCACCACCAGCAGTGACCACCTCTACATTTACCCCAATGGCGTGAGGCTTGAAGACAGCATTCAAGCCGCCAAGACCATGGGCCTGCGCTTCACAGCCACCCGAGGCAGCATGAGTGTGGGGCAATCCAAAGGCGGTCTGCCCCCAGACCGAGTGGTGGAAAAAGAGGCGGATATTTTGTCCATCACGCAGCAGCTCATCGAGGATTGGCACGATGCACAGCACGGCTCCATGCTCCAAATTGCTGTGGCGCCATGCTCTCCTTTTAGCGTGAGCCCAGAGCTCATGCGCGAGTCGGCCAAACTGGCTCGCGCCTATGGTGTGAGGCTTCACACCCACCTGGCGGAAAACGACCACGACGTGGCCTACACGCTTGAGAAATTCAATTGCACACCAGCCCAATTTGCACAAAACCTCGATTGGGTGGGCCACGATGTGTGGCACGCGCATTGCGTGAAAATTGATCCTGAGGGGATGGATTTATTTGCCAAGACGGGCACAAGTATTTCCCACTGTCCTTGCAGCAACATGCGACTGGCCAGTGGTATTTTGCCGCTCAGAAAACTCTTGAACCTGGGGGTGAATGTGGGACTGGGTGTGGACGGCAGCGCCAGCAACGATGGCGCGCATTTGTTGGGCGAAGCCCGTCAAGCCATGCTCTTGGCACGCGTGGCCAAGTCTCTCGAGCCATTTGGTTGCGACACGGGTGCGCAAGAGATGACACCCCAAGACGCCTTGAAACTCGCCACCCGAGGCGGCGCCCAAACCTTGGGGCGCCAAGACATTGGTCAAATCTCGGTGGGGTATTGCGCCGATTTGGCGCTCTTTAGAACCGACACGCTCGAGATGGCCGGGGGTGCTGTGCACGACCCGGTGGGCGCTTTGCTGCTGTGCGCGAGCCAAAACACGGACTACACCATCGTCAACGGCGAGGTTCTGGTCGACAAGGGCGAGCTGCAACGGGTGGAATTGCCCCCCCTCATTCTTCGCCACAACCAACTCGCCATGGAACTGGTTGAAAAAGCCCGCAACACTTAAGGCTTGCGCCTCAAGCCATCAGTCTCCCACTCAGGGGGATGTTTTGGCGCCTTGCTCATACCAGCGGCGTATGAGCTCTCGCTCCTCTGGCGTGATGCCCGTGGCATTGTTCATGGGCATTTGCGCGAGCACCACCGCTTGCTGGTAAATACTCAATGCGTTTTGAGCCACGCCTTGTGGTGAATCGAGCCGAATGTTTTTCATCTGCATGGCGCTGCCGTGGCAAGGGTAACAACGCGCCTCGAGCACCACGCTCAACTCTTTGTAACTCACGGCTGTGTTGTTCACTGGCGTACTGGCCCCTGCAGGACCGCTTGGAGAAGCTTTTGGCGCCATGGCCACGATCACGCCGAGGATCAAGACACAACCAACCAGCGCGTAGGGCCAAGGGTTGGCGGCACGGTCTTGGTGATAAGCGTGGCGCTGCACAAAGAACTGGCGAATCAAGGCGCCAGAGAGCATCATCACCACCAAAATCATCCAATGATGAGGGTGGGAGTACAAAAAACCATAGTGGTTGCTCATCATGGCAAAAATGACTGGCAAGGTAAAGTAGGTGTTGTGCACACTGCGCTGCTTGCCACGCTTGCCGTGCATGATCAATTCTTGCGCGGGCAATTTGGGTCCTGTGGTCATTGCTTGCACCACTTTGCGTTGACCAGGAATGATCCAAAAAAACACATTGGCCGACATGCTCGTGGCTATCATGGCCCCCACCAACAAAAACGCCGCACGACCGGCAAACCAGTGACAGGCCAAGTAAGAGGCAGCGGTGATCACCAAGAACATCACCCCACCCACCCAAAGCTCACCGTTTTCACGAAAGCCAAGCCACTGACACACGCGGTCATAGACCAGCCAAAACACCACCAAAAAAGCCAAGGCCACGGCAATGGCCTCATTGGGTGTCCAAGCCATCAAAGACTGGTCAATCAAAAACGTTTTGGCGTTGTAGAGGTAGAGCACTGAAAAAAGAGCAAAACCACTCATCCAAGTGAAATAACTCTCCCAATAAAACCAATGCAGTTTGCTGTGAATTTTTTGTGGCGCCACCATGTATTTTTGTGGATTGTAAAAACCTCCGCCATGCACTGCCCACATGGCACCGTCCACGCCTTTTTCGAGCAAGTCCGGTGAGGTGGGCTTGACCAAATTGCTGTCCAAGAACACAAAATAAAAAGACGAACCCACCCAGGCAATGACCGTGATCAAGTGCAGCCAGCGCAGCAACAAATTGGCCCACTCCAAATAATAGGGATCCATCAATCAACACTCCGATAGATTAAGAAAATCAACTCACTCAGTCACTGCAGGTGCACCGCACCTGCACGGTGCACTCCCGCACCTGAGAAAGGATAACAGGATCACGCCTCACCGTCACAAAGACGGGTTTTCCATCGATTGCAACTGAAGCAACCGTGCCGCAACCGACAGAGCAATCACTTCCGGCTCCTTGCCCTCAATGCCCGGCAGGCCAATGGGACACTCCACCGTGTCGAGCTCTTGTTGAGTAAACCCGCGCTCGCGCAAACGGTTTTGGAAGGTGGCCCATTTGGTCTCGCTACCGATCAGACCCACACTCCTCAAATCACCTCGGCTTCTTTGCCGAAGCAAACAACGCGCCACAATGTCGAGATCTTCAGCGTGGCTGAAGCTCATGATCAAGACATGGGTTTGGGCCAACAAGTGATCCACGGCGAAGTGCACCGGATCTGAATGCTCCATGGTGACGCTCAGGAACTCCTGCTGCAAGAAAATATCTTCACGCGAATCGATCCACGTCAGTGACCACGGCAGTGTGCACATCACGCGCATCAAGGCTCGTCCGACATGGCCCGCACCAAACAAAGCGAGATGGGGCTCGGGCTGCCTCAAAGTCTGAACCAGTCGCTCGATGTCCATCGCGCGCACTTTCTCAAAGCTCAAATGCACCACCCCACCACAGCATTGGCCCAGGCTGGGTCCCAGTGGAAAACGCAGCACCGGGGAGACGTTGTCCTCCAAGCCAAATGCTTGCGTCATGGACGCTCGCCCCATGCCCCTCAACAGGGACTGGGCCACATCGATGGCTTGGAACTCCAGTTGCCCGCCCCCCAGGGTGTTGATGATCTCGCCTGCGTCAAAGACGGCCATCCAAGCCCCCGCATCGCGCGGTGTCGAGCCCTGAACGCGATCAACGCGCACCAAGACCGCGCACGCATTGTCCTTGAGCGCATTGAGTGCACCGATGAGCTCGGTCAAGTGCCTGTTCACGCCCGGTACAGTCTTGCAGCGGTGATCAAGCCCGAGTCGATGCTCGCAATGCTTCACACGCCATCAAAATGCGCTCGGGCGTTGCGGGTGCATCCATGTTCAGTGGCACCTGATGGTTCGCACTGGCACTGACGGCCTCTCGCAAGGCAAAGTACGTCGATAGCGCGAGCATCAATGGGGGCTCCCCCACTGCTTTGCTGTAAAAAGGCGTGGGCTTGACGTTGCTGCCGTCAAAGAACTCGATATTGAAATGCTCAGGAATATCGCCAGCGACTGGGATTTTGTAAGTACTCGGCCCGTGGGTGAGGAGTTGGCCCTTGGCGCTCCAGATGCACTCCTCCATGGTCAACCAACCCATGCCTTGCACATAACCGCCTTCGATTTGCCCGCGATCAATCGCGGGGTTGATACTTTGACCCACGTCGTGCAAGATATCGACGGCTTTGAGCCACCACTCGCCTGTCTGGGTGTCGATCTCAACCTCACTCACCGCAGCGCCATAACAGAAGTAATAAAAAGCGCGACCCCACAAGGTATTGAAGTCATAAGCGATCTCTGGCGTTTTGTAAAACCCAGTCACTGACAAACCCACCCTGGCAAGCCAAGCCTGAATGATCAAATCCTTCCACGGCATGCTCGTGCGACCAAACCAGGCATGGTCTTGCGCGAAGGTCACCTCCCCAGGGGCACAACCCAAATGCTGGGCGGCGACTTGACTCAAGCGTTCACGCATTTGTTGACACGCATGGTTGATGGCCGCACCGTTGATGTCGGCACCACTGGAGGCGGCTGTGGCCGAAGCGTTGGGGACTTTTTGGGTATCGGTACCGGTCACTCGCACGCGATCCACGCTGATGCCCAAACCGTCTGCGGCGACTTGGGCCATTTTGGTGTTCAAGCCCTGCCCCATCTCTGTGCCACCATGGTTCACACTCACCGACCCATCTTGGTAGATGTTGAGCAGTGCGCCGCCTTGGTTGAGCATGGTCGCTGTGAAACTGATGCCAAACTTCAAGGGCACCAGGGACAAACCGCGTTTGCGGTGGACGTGCTTGGCATTAAAAGCCACCACCTCTTGGCGGCGAGCATGGTAGCCCGATTGGACCTGCAACTGCGCCATGATCTTGTCGCCCACCCAGTCTTCGATGGTTTGTCCATACTGGGTGGTCAAGGTCTGCGGGTTTCCCGACACGTGGGGATGTTGATACAAGTTGGCCAGACGCACGGCCAAAGAATCCAGCCCCAAGCGCTGGGCAATTTCTTCAATCACGGTCTCAATGGCAAACATGCCCTGCGGACCACCAAAGCCCCTGAAAGCCGTGGCGCTTTGCATGTGGGTTTTGCAGCGATGCGTGATCACTCGAAGGTTGGGTAAATAGTAACAATTGTCAATGTGCAGCAATGCGCGGTCGTTGACTGGGCCTGAAAAATCCGTGCTGTAACCACAACGCGAGT
>CAISQQ010000506.1 GCA_903887655.1 uncultured Burkholderiales bacterium | reverse complement strand
ATGTACATGGTGACCACCGCGGCCAAGACGAGCCACAAGGTGTTGGACAAGGACCCCTCAAACGCGAGGGCCGCCCCTTGGAACTCGGTTTGGATGTTGACGGGCATGCCGCTTGACTTCAGGGCCGCGAGGTCTTGCCTCACCAGCGCCACGGCTTGTCCCAAGGACACCCCTTTGGCGGGGGCAAAGGACAGGGTGACGCTTGGGAACTGCGCCAAATGGTCGATGCTCAAGAGGGCGGGTTTTTCGATCACGCGCACGACATTGGCGAGCGCCGTTTGAACCCCGGCGGCATTGGGGATGTAGAGGTTTTCAATGGCCTTGGGGCCCAACCGGTTGTCTGGCCCCACTTCCAAGACCACGCGGTACTGATTGCTTTGGGTGTAGATGGTGGAGACCAAGCGCTGGCCAAACGCGTCATAGAGGGCGTTGTCAATGGCGGCCACCGTGATCCCCAAGCGGCCCGCAGCTTCGCGGTCAATTTGCACATAGGCCTGCAGTCCCTGGTCTTGGTAGTCACTGACCACCACACCCAACTGAGCGCGAGCGCTCAAGCGCTCCAAGAGCTGCTTGGACCAAACCCCCAGGGCTGGCAAATCGGGCCCGGAGAGCATGAGGCTGTAGGGGGCCTTGGCCACCCGGTCATCCAGGGTCAAGTCTTGCACCGGCTGAAAAAACACCTCCACCCCAGCCACGCTGCGCGCTCTCTCATGGAGTCTGTCCATCAAGGCGCTTTGAGAATCTCGGCGCTTGGATTTCGGCACCAAGGTGAGCATCATGCGACCGGCGTTGAGGCTGGTGTTTTGCCCGTCAACCCCAATGAAGGAGGTGAGTTGTTCAACCTCGGGCTCGAGCAAGAAAGCCTGCGACAAGGCCTCTTGGCGAGCCGCCATGGCGCCAAAGGAGGTGGACTGGGTGGCTTGGGTGAGGACTTGGATGGCACCGGTGTCTTGCTCAGGAAAGAAGCCCTTGTCGCTCACCACATAGAGTAAGCCCGTGAGCGCCAAGGTGCCCAAAAACACCGCCCAGGTGAGGCGGGTGTGATCGAGCACCCAGGTGAGTTGGCGGCCATAGGCGGCAATCAAGGCGTCGATCCAGGCCCCCATTTGCGCGCCAAGCTCGGCGGTTTTGGCGTCTTGATGGGGCTTCAAAATGCGCGAGCACATCATGGGGGTGAGCGTGAGGGAGACCACCGCCGAGATCAAAATGGCCACCGCCAGCGTGATGGCGAACTCATGAAAGAGCCGGCCCACGACGTCGCCCATGAAGAGGAGCGGGATCAACACCGCGATCAAGGAGAAGGTGAGCGAGACGATGGTGAACCCAATTTCTTTCGATCCTGAGAGCGCCGCCTCCATCGGGGTCTCGCCCATTTCAATGTGGCGAGCGATGTTCTCAATCATCACGATCGCATCGTCCACCACAAAGCCCGTCGCAATGGTGAGCGCCATCAAGGTGAGGTTGTTGATGGAAAAACCCAGCAAATACATCACGCCAAAGGTGCCGATCAATGACAGGGGCACGGCCACGCTCGGGATCAAGGTGGCTTGGGCGCTTCTGAGAAACACAAAAATCACGAGCACCACCAAGGCAATGGAGAGCATCAATTCGATTTGCACATCCTCGACAGACGCACGGATGGTGACGGTGCGGTCGTTCATCACTTGCACATCGAGTGACTCGGGCAAATTCGCTTTGAGCTGGGGCAGCGCGGCCATGAGGCGCTCGACCGTTTCGATCACGTTGGCGCCGGGTTGGCGCTGGATGTTGATGATGATGGCGTCGCGCTCATTGGCCCAGGCCTTGAGCCTCACGTTCTCGGGCGCGTCGACCAAGGTCGCGACATCTTTGAGGCGAAGGGGGTTGCCGTTCTTGTACGCCAAGATGAGAGACGCATAGTCTTGAGCAGAGCGCAACTGGTCATTGGCGTCGAGCGTCGAGGCTCGATTGGGGCCATCAAAGCTGCCCTTGGCCACGTTGACATTGGCGGTGTTGATGGCGGTGCGGAT
>CAISQQ010000505.1 GCA_903887655.1 uncultured Burkholderiales bacterium | reverse complement strand
TGCAAGGTCTCTTGGGCCTTGAAGAGTTGGGTGAGGGCGCCGGCTTCGTCGTCTTGGAGTGCGGAGAGGGCGCTTTGTGCGCTCTCGAGCAAAGACTGGGCATTGGAGAGGCGTTGATGCTGGGCGTTGAGGTCTTGCCACTCATCCAGGCCTGGCGAGAGTTTTTCCAGCTCTGCGATTTGCCACACGAGCCGCTCGTGGGCTTCTTGGCGGGTGGACTGTGCCGCTTGGGCCTCTTCTAGGGTGTGCAGACACGCTCTCCAGGCGTCCCATCTGGCTTTGAGGCTGGCCGTGTCCACGCCAGCATAGGCGTCCAAGAGGCCACGAATGGCCTCGGCCTTGGTGAGGCTTTGCCAGGCGTGTTGGCCGTGGATGTCAAGGAGCTGCTCGCCGATGCCTTTGAGCTGCCCAGTCGTGATGGGAGACCCGTTGAGCCAGGCCTTGGATTTGCCTTGGGGCTCGATCACGCGCTTGATGAGCCACTCGCCCTCCTCATCAAAGCCAGACTCGACAAGCCACTGCTTGAGTTCAGCAGTGGGGGTGAACTCCACGCACACCTCGGCTTTGCTCGCACCTTCGCGCACAAACCCCGTCTCACTGCGCGAACCCAAGGCGAGTTGCAAGGCGTCAATCAAAATGGATTTGCCCGCTCCCGTCTCTCCGGTGAGCACCGTAAAGCCCCGAGAGAATTCGATCTCGAGCTCTTTGACGATGACGAAGTCTCTGAGGTGAATGCGTCCCAGGCTCATGCGGCGTCCTCATTCCAGTGCAGTTTTTCACGGATTGTGTCAAAAAAGCTCCAACCTTTGGGATGTAAAAAACGCACATTGTGGGGCGAGCGGCGCACCCGCACCCGGTCCCCAATGAGCAAGGAGGCCAAGGACTGCATGTCAAAGTTCACGCTCGCGTCGCGCCCAGAGACGAGCTCAATCACGATCTCCCCGGGGCTGGCCAGCACCAAGGGGCGATTGGAGAGGGTGTGGGGCGCAATCGGCACGAGCAGCAAGCCTTCCAGCGAAGGGTAGAGCAGCGGCCCACCGGCCGAGAGGGCGTAGGCGGTGGAGCCTGTGGGGGTGGCGATGATGAGGCCGTCGGCGCGCTGCTGGGCAACGAAATGGGAGTCGACCTCGATTTTGAGCTCCACCAAACCAGCGGTGGAGCCGCGGTGGACCACGACATCGTTCATGGCCAAGGCATCAAAGACACAGGTGCCGGCGCGCAAAACTTGGGCTTGCAGCACTGCACGGCGGTCTTCTTCGAAAGCGCCTTGCAAAATGGGTGTTAAAGTAGACTCAATGCGATTCAAGGCAATATCGGTGATGAAGCCCAAGCGCCCTTGATTGATGCCAATGAGGGGAACGTCGTAGGGGGCGAGTTGGCGGCCAAACCCCAGCATGGTGCCGTCGCCACCGACGACCAGCGCCAAGTCACAGGATTGACCGATTTGGGCAATGTCCATGACGGTGTGCGTTGTCATGCCGCTGTGGAGTGCGGTGTTTTTCTCGATCGCGACTTCGAGGCCTTGGCCGTAGAGAAATTGGGCCACATGCTCCAAAATGTTGGCCGAGGAAGACGAGGGTGTTGACGTCGGCGAATACTGGTATTTACCCACGAGGGCGATGTGACGAAAATGTGATTTCATTGTTCAATTAAAACACTAAAATGTAAGTGAATCATGACAAGCATGGATGAGCGCTCAAAGTTACTGTTGAAATCCTTGGTTGAACGCTACATCAGCGACGGCCAACCCGTGGGATCCAGAACCTTGTCCAAAGCGTCGGGGCTTGATTTGTCCCCGGCCACCATTCGAAACGTCATGGCCGATTTAGAGGACTTGGGGCTCATCGTGAGCCCCCACACCTCATCGGGTCGGATCCCAACAGCCAAAGGATACAGGCT
>CAISQQ010000504.1 GCA_903887655.1 uncultured Burkholderiales bacterium | reverse complement strand
CTTGTTCAGAGCAGATCACAGCGCAGACTTGGGCGTGTTCAAAAATATACTGCGCCTCTGTGGCCACAAAGTCTGGGTTGCAAGGCACCAAAATCACACCCAAGTCACATGCGGCCAAGAATAAAACGACGGTGCTGGGGTGGTTGTAAGACATGAGGCCCACGCGATCGCCACTTTGAACGCCTTGCTGGATCAGCCAAGTGCGGGCTTGGTCTCGCAAATCCATGCAGGCAGACCAAGTCATGACCTCTGAGCCAAACTCGATCATCGCTTTGTCGGCGAGGGCCAAGGCACGCCGGGTAAAAAAATCATGCACGGTGAAGTCGTGCTCACCAAAGCGCTCAATCACCTCCAGTGGTGGCGTCAATGGGAGAGTTGATGGGGGTATCAAGTCAGGCGAGAGGTTCGCAGTGGCATTCAATGTCGTGTGCTCAGGTGGGGTGATTCATGGCTTTAGACTCGCCTGGCTTTGTGGCAACAGGCCCGTCGTATTCAATGGCTTCTTCCGCGGCTTGAGCGAGCTTAAAGCCAATCGGTCTGACTTGCTCTTCGAGCAAGTGAGCGACCAAAGAACCTGTCCTGGCCAGCAGAGGAATGCCTCGCAAGGCGCCTGGCGGAAAGCCCGCGTCAAGCAGCACCGCAGGAATTGCTGCTGAGACGTTCAGGGGAAAAACACGCCCATAGACCACGGGGATTTGGCTCGCAAGCGCTTGCAGTGCATTCACATGCGAGCCAGCAATGCCCCATTCATGGGCCAAGGCCAGCAGTTTGTGCGCGCGAGGGTCACCTTCCTTGTGCACCGGGTGACCAAAACCTGGCAATGCTTGGCGACTTGATTTGAGGGCAAGCAGTTGTTGGTGGGCGACCTCTTGTAAGCTCTTGCCGCTAGAGTGCACTTGCGACAAGATCTCGATGAGCAAGTGACCCGCAGTCTCTGAAGCACCCAAGATCACCGAGCCGCATCCCAAGAGCCCAGCAGCGACCGCACCTTGGATGGCATCAGGCGCTGCAGCCAAGGTCATGCGAGACGCCACGACAGAGGGGACCAAGCCGTGTTCAGCAATGGCGATCAAGGTCGCATCGGTGACTCGGATGAGGTTCTCGCTGGGCGGCTCGCCGGTCAATAGAAATAGGAAATAAGCGGTGAAACTTTGCTGACCGATGAGCTCCTCGCACAGGTCTTTGCCCCGCACCACCACCGAGTCGGCTCGCACCAAAGCCATGTGAGACTTGCCGCCTTGCGCGGAAAATGTTTTAGAGCCGCTTTTTGATGCGCTGCTTGCAGCGCTGATGGGATCAGGTGGGGTCATGGGGAGTTGTCGAGTTCGGTAAAGAGTGAGGCTGGCGAGGCTGACCTGATGCAGACGCGCTCAGCTCTTGGCCAAGCAAGGGTGCTTGTCAGCATCAACTTGAATTATGGTCCAAAAAATTGATCCCTCCAAACCAGCACCCACTTCGGGTAAGCCCTCATGAGGAAGGCCTGAGCGTTCAGCAAGAATACACAGTGTTGCCCCTAGGATGAGTGTCTCATGAGGCTTGTGTTGTGATCGTCGATTTGGGGGTAAAGAATGCCTAAAACACCATGCCGAGTTTAAATTTATTGATTCAAGCCTTGGCTGCAGGCGTGTTCATGGGCGCGCTCTATGGCCTCATCGGTTTGGGACTGGGTTTGGGTTGGGGCATCTTAAAGCAAATCAACTTGGCTCACTTTGCTTGGGTCTTCTTGTCCGCTTATTTGACCTATGAGTTGAAGACCCGTTTTGGGGTCGATCCTTTGGTGAGTTTGTTGCTGTTGGTGCCAGCGTTTGCGCTCCTCGCGTCCTTGCTACAAGCTGTGCTTGCCAAATTTGCCATCACCCCTTTCAATTCACTCATGGCCACCTTTGGTATTTCGGT
>CAISQQ010000503.1 GCA_903887655.1 uncultured Burkholderiales bacterium | reverse complement strand
CACAAAAAATCGATCCTCGCCAATAAAACGCAATATTTGCAAATTAAAAAGACCCCGACGCTCAAGGGTTCAAGCCCCAAAGCCGCATCAAGTCATTTCTTAGCGCAAAAATACTCAAAGCGAGCACGAAAAAGAAGCCCAACTTTTGAAAACCTTGGGTAAAACGCTCCGACAACTTGCGCCCACTGATCCATTCCACACCGTAGCACAGCAAATGCCCCCCATCCAAAGCGGGAACAGGCAACAAGTTAAAGACCCCTAGATTGATGCTCACCAAGGCCAAATAACTCAAAAATGCAGCAAAGCCCATATGAACCGACTCACCGGCATATTTCGCCAATGCAATGGGGCCACCAAGTTGCGACAACTGTGTCTGTCCAGCAAACAGCTGATAAATGGACTCGATCGTTTTGCGTGTCCAATCACAAACCGTCAAAAAGCCCGTCCCAAGTGCATCCACCGGCCCCTCTTGAACCCAGACGCGTTGTGGGGGGGTGCCCACATACGCTTCAATTTTGCCCACCCAAGTGGCACCTTGCAGTTTTCTTTGCGGCGTGACCTCTATTTTGAGGGTCTGCGCCTGAGATTGCGCTGGCCCTTGGCGCTCAATCAACCACGATTGAGGCGCAATGGGATCGCTTTGAGCACTGTTGGCGATGTGGGTCCGCAAGGCGACGGCGTCCGCCATGGGCAGCTCGTCGATGGCGATCACTCGGTCCCCTTCTTGAAGGCCGGCCAGTTCAGCTGCACCGCCCGGGCTGACCCGTCCAATGACGGCCTGGCTGAAGGGGCCCACGAAGCCCAAGTGCGCCATCACCCCTCTCGGATCTTCAACGATGGCCTTTTGCAAAGCGGCCTCCTGATCCACTTGAGAGTCAATGCCCGATGCGGCATTTGCTCCACTTGGCCTGGGCCATGTCCATGTCGACACATCCAGCGCCACCGTGGAGAGACCCTTTGGAGCGCCCTGCGCATTGTGAAGGACCAACTCAACCGCTTGGTGCGTGGACACGGCACTGAGCATGAATTTTTCAAATTGCGCGTAAGTCTCGATCTCTTGTGGGGCTTGCCCCTTGACGCTCGCTTTGACCACCCGCGCTCCCGCAGCAAGTGCGGCCTTGCTCGCAAGGCTGCCCTCGGCGGGTGTGGACAGCAAGGGGGCTGCCGACTCAAACCCTATCCAATTCATCGCCATCAGCAAAGCCACCGCCAGAACCAAATTGGCCAAGGGGCCCGCCACCACAATCAAACTCTTGGTGAGCAAACTTTGTCGGTGAAAGGCCCTGGACCCATCCTCTTGTAAGGCCGGATCGGTGTTTTCATCTAAAAACGTCACGTAGCCGCCCAAGGGGATCAACGAGATCACAAACTCGGTCTCCCCTCTTTCACGGCCATCGGACCCTTGCACTTTTGCACCCATGGACCCACGAAACACAACAGGACCAAACCCGAGCGAAAACCTCAAAACCTTGACCCCCAAAGACACCGCGGTTTTGTAATGCCCGTACTCGTGCACCCCCACCAAAATGGAGATGGCCAATAAAAAAGCCCACAATGAGGTCATGACTACTCTTTTAAAAAAATCAAACAAGAAACCCACTCAACCCCCCAATGGGTCAAGCTTTCTTTGACGCCGCTCAGTGAAGTTGAGTGATCAACTCTTGGGCCACTCGCCTTGCAACGCGATCGATCTCCAGCAAATCTTCCAAATGGCTGGGGGCGTGAGGGATGTAAGCGGACAGGGTCTCCACATTGAGCGCATGAATTTGATCAAATCGAATGCGCTCTTCTAAAAAGGCGCCTACCCCCACCTCATTGGCGGCATTCAAGACAGCGGTGCTGCCTTTGGGTGCCTTTAACACCTGCCAAGCCAAAGGCAATCCTGGATAACGACGTTGGTGAAGCGGGTCTTCAAAGGACTCAAAGGTCATGGCCGAGACGCGCGAGAAGTCGATGGCTTTGGCGCCCGACGCCATGCGCTTGGGCCAACTCAGCCCATAGGCAATGGGCACTCGCATATCCGGCGTACCCAACTGCGCCACCACTGACGCATCCAAATACTCCACCATTGAATGGATCACACTTTGAGGATGAATGACCACCTCCAACTGCTCAGGCTCGACGCCAAATAAATAATACGCCTCAATCACCTCTAGCGCTTTGTTCATCATCGTCGCCGAGTCCACAGAAATCTTGCGACCCATGACCCAAGTGGGATGTGCACAGGCCTCTTGAACCGTCACCCCTTTGAGGCGATCCGGCTCAAAGGTCCGAAAAGGCCCGCCCGACGCGGTCAAGATGATCTTGGCAATGTTTTGGCGCCAAGTGCTGGGTTCATCCGGCAAGGATTGAAAGATGGCCGAATGTTCACTGTCAATGGGCAAAAGCGTCGCACCCGAGGCCTTGAGTGCTGAGGTGAACACCTCCGCCCCCACCACCAAGGCCTCCTTGTTGGCCAACAGGAGTCTTTTGCCTGCTCGCGCTGCAGCCAAGCAAGATGACAGACCCGCGGCCCCCACTATGGCGGCCATCACCATGTCCACCTCTGGGTGGGAGGCCACGGTGTCCAAGGCCTCAGGACCACTCAAGACGCGCGTTGAGAGCCCCGAGTGTTTGATCTTCTCTTCTAAAGACTTGGCAGACAAGGGGTCTACCATCACCGCAAATTGGGGCTTAAAGCACATACACTGTTTGAGCATCACATCCACCTGCACATGGGCACTCAGCGCAAACACCTCAAAGGCCT
>CAISQQ010000502.1 GCA_903887655.1 uncultured Burkholderiales bacterium | reverse complement strand
TGTCTTCGCCCAGATCGATTTCAGCGCCCTTGGCGTCCACGGTCTTGACCTTGCCGGTTACAACCTGGCCCTTGTCGTTGATCGACGTGAAGGTGGTGAAAGGATCTGAGTCCAGATGTGTGATGCCCAGAGAGATGCGTTCGCGGTCCACGTCCACTGCCAAGACCAAAGCCTCGACTTCCTGGCCCTTCTTGAACTCACGCACGGCGGCTTCGCCCACTTCGTTCCACGACAAATCCGACAAATGCACCAAACCGTCGATGCCTGCGGCCAAGCCGACAAACACACCAAAGTCGGTGATCGATTTGATCGGGCCTTTGACGCGGTCGCCGCGCTTGGTGGCTTCTGCAAACTCTTGCCAAGGATTGGCACGGCACTGCTTCATGCCCAAAGAGATGCGACGCTTGTCTTCATCGATCTCCAGAACCATCACCTCGACCTCGTCGCCCAAGGCAACGATCTTGTTGGGAGCGACGTTTTTATTGGTCCAGTCCATCTCAGAGACGTGCACCAAGCCTTCGATGCCCGGCTCGAGTTCCACAAACGCACCGTAGTCGGCGATGTTGGTGATCTTGCCAAACATGCGGGTGCTTTGGGGATAGCGACGACCCACACCAAACCAGGGATCTTCACCCATTTGTTTGAGGCCCAAAGAGACACGATTCTTTTCAGTGTCGAATTTGAGAATTTTGGCGGTGATTTCTTGACCGGCTTGCACCACTTCGCTGGGGTGACGCACACGTCTCCAGGCCATGTCGGTGATGTGCAAGAGGCCGTCGATGCCACCCAAGTCGACAAAGGCGCCGTACTCGGTGATGTTTTTCACGACGCCGTGAACGACAGAGCCTTCTCTCAAAGTTTCCATCAGCTTGGCGCGCTCCTCGCCCATGGAGGCTTCCACCACGGCGCGGCGGCTCAAGACGACGTTGTTGCGTTTTCTGTCGAGCTTGATGACCTTGAACTCCATCGTCTTGTTCTCATAGGGAGACAAGTCTTTGATGGGGCGTGTATCAATGAGGGATCCGGGCAAGAAGGCGCGAATGCCGTTGACCAAGACGGTGAGACCGCCTTTGACTTTGCCGCTGGTGGTGCCGGTGACGAATTCGCCCGATTCCAGTGCTTTTTCCAGCGACAACCAAGACGCCAAGCGCTTGGCGGTGTCGCGACTCAAAATCGTGTCGCCGTAGCCATTTTCAACGCTGCCAATCGCGACCGAGACAAAGTCTCCGGCTTGAACTTCAAGTTCGCCTTGGTCGTTTTTAAATTCTTCAATGGGCACATACGCCTCAGACTTCAGACCTGCGTTCACGACCACGTGGTTGTGTTCGACTCGGATCACTTCAGCAGTGATCACCTCACCAGTGCGCATTTCGGAGCGTTTGAGAGATTCTTCAAACAGTTCGGCAAAAGATTCAGACATTCAATTTTCCTTGAAACTCAAAGGACACGATCGGCGACGCTTGCCATTCACCACCAGGGGCTTGGGGCAGGGGCTAAGGACGGTGCAATGGAGTTGATGGTTGCGAGAAAACCCGCGGGTTAAAGTAAACAATCCGTCCCCTCAAAATGCGTGATGCACCAATGAAGAGGAGACGGTCCCCAACCGTTCCAATGGCTTAGAACGGTTGTTTGCTTTGCCACTGGGCAAGCACCAATTCGAGCGTTTCATCGATCGAGAGATGGGCATTGTCCAAGAGCATCGCGTCTGCTGCAGGCTTTAAGGGCGCCACCGTGCGCTGGGTGTCGCGCGCGTCACGGGCCTCCAAATCGGCAAGCAAGTCCTCCAGTTTAGCTGAAATTCCTTTAGAAATCAATTGTTTATGTCGTCTTTTCGCACGTGTGGCGGCATCGGCCGTTAAGTAAATCTTTAGTTCTGCATCTGGAAAAATCACGCTCCCCATGTCTCGACCATCGGCCACGAGACCTGGCAGTCGACGGGTGTTTCTTTGCAGCTCAAAGAGGGCCTGCCTCACCGCTGGCAAGGCCGAGACCTGCGAGGCGGCCATCCCGACGGCTTCGCTGCGGATCAATTCACTCACCTCTTGGCCATTGACCACAATGCGCTCGCCCTCGAATTGAAGTGAGAGCTCACTCACCAATTGAGCGATCTGCCCTTGGTGCTCCAGGGCCAAGGGGATGCCTTGTTCACTGGCGTGCCAGGCACTGATGCGGTAAAGCGCTCCCGAGTCCAAATAGCCGTAACCCAGTCGCTGGGCCACGAGACTGGCCAGGGTGCCTTTGCCAGACGCTGTGGGCCCATCGATACAGATGACGGGAATGCGCGCGACTGGGGTGCGGGCCAAAGAGAACAAGGTTTCAAAGAAATGGGGGAAGGTTTTGCCCACGCAGCGAGGATCCAAAATCCTCACGGGGCAGTGCTGTGGGTTCAGACTCGCCAGGGCAAAACACATGGCCATGCGGTGGTCATCGTAAGTGTGGATCGCGGCGGCTTGCCATTGTCCGGGCGCGATGGGCTCGATTTCAATCCAATCGTCTCCTGCAGTGACGCTTGCGCCCAATTGGGCGCATTCATGGGCGATGGCGGCAATGCGGTCGGTTTCTTTCACGCGCCAGCTGCCAATATTGCGCAGCCGAGTCGGCGTTTTCGCAAAAAGCGCCATGATGGCCAAGGTCATGGCTGCATCGGGGATGTGATTGCAGTCCAGGTCAATTCCAACCAGCGGGTGCTGGCTGGGTGTCACCACCAAGGCGTTGGGGCCCTCTTCGATCGTGGCGCCCATGGCGCGGGCGGCTTGGACAAATGCGATATCGCCTTGAATGCTGTTTTTGCCAATGCCCTCGATTCTGAGCGGCAAGCAACCCCGCGAGAGCGCCGCCGCAGCGATGAAGTAGCTCGCCGAAGAGGCGTCGGCCTCGATGTAAATCTCACCGGGCGTTCGGTACTCAGACCCCTTTGCGATGGTGAAGCGCTGCCAGCCGTCTCGTGCAATGTGCACGCCAAATTGAGCCAGCAGCTTTAAAGTGATCAGCACATAGGGCTTGCTGATCAATTCGCCCACCACTTCAATTTCAATGTCTTGCTGCTCACTGAGCAGCGGCAAAGCCAAGAGCAGGGCCGTGAGGAATTGGCTCGAGACGTCGCCGCGCACGCGCACGGCTGAACGCACCGACATGCGACTGGGCAAGATGTGCAGTGGAGGAAACCCCTCGTTTTGCAAATACTCGATGTGTGCCCCCAGTTGCCTCAAGGCGTCCACGAGGTCTTCGATGGGTCTTTCATGCATGCGCGCAATCCCACTCAAGGTGCAATTCACCCCAAGCGCGGCCAAGGCCGCAGTGAGGGGGCGCATGGCTGTTCCCGCGTTGCCCAGAAAAAGGGGCAGGCTCTCTGGGGCGCTCAGGGTCTTGTTTTGCAGTCTTGCCAAGTCAAGCCCCGTGATCTCCAAGCGTTGACCGCTGCGCTTGGTGGAGCAGCCCAACATTTCAAGGGCTTCGAGCATGACCTGGGTGTCATCGGAGTCGAGCAAATCGTGCACCACGGTGAGGCCTGGGCTCAAGGCGCACAACAGCAGCACGCGGTTGGAGATGCTCTTGGAGCCTGGCAATTGAACCACGCCCTCGACGCTCTCAAGGCTTGGGATGTCAAGGTGAGGTATGGTGAACATAAGAGGGGACAATGAAGAGAAATGGGGGGGTGAACATGGCGCGAAATGTGCAAAAGTTACAAAAGATGCAAAAGGCGTAAAAGGTCAAAAGGACATCGACTGAGCGCCCAGATGACGCCGCTCCATGAGTTTTAAGCGCCATGGCTCCAGGCTTTGCGAGCAAGGCTTGCTGCTTCAATCAAGTCGTGCAGGTCTGCGCTCTGGTCTTTGTTTTGTAAAGCCAACTCCAAGTCTTGCAAAGCGTTTTGAAACGCCTTCAATTGAACCAGCAACTCATCGGGGTTGGAGACAAAGATGTCTCTCCACACGGTGGGCGAGCTCGCCGCAATGCGGCTAAAGTCCCTGAAGCCTGGGCCAGCCAAGCGCCAAAAGGTATCGCGATGGGCTTGCTTATTCAAGGCGTTGACAGCGGCAAAGGCGATGAAGTGCGGCAAATGGCTGATGCTCGCCAAGGCCTGGTCGTGTTCTTGGGCGCTCATGCACAGCACTTCACTGCCCAGGCCAACCCAGACCTCACTAGCGAGCTCAATCGTCTGCGTCGCATTGACCGGCAGGGGCGTCAAAATGGTTTTGTGGTTGACAAACAAATCGGCGCTGGCGAACTCCACGCCATGCTGCTCTTTGCCGGCGATGGGGTGGGCAGGCACAAACTGATGGGCACGCTCGCCCATGACGCACAGGGCTTGCTCGGCCACCCTGGCTTTGGTCGAGCCCACATCCATCACCAACGCTTGTGGCGAGAGATGGGGCACAAGCTCCCTCAAGCAGTCTTCGATGGCGTTCACGGGCACCGCCACCAACACCAAATCCGCACCCTCAACGGCTTGTCGCAGGCTGGACGCTTTGGCGTCGATGACCCCCAGCGCGAGCGCTTTGTCCATGGAGGATTCTGATGCACTGAAGCCCACAACGGTGCTCACACATTGCTGTTTTTTCAGCCCCAGCGCAAACGAGCCGCCAATCAAGCCGCAGCCGATGAGGGCCAATCGAGAAAAGTGCATGCCCGTGTGCCTCAATCGTTCACGGGGTATGACCCCAAGACTTGGTAAAACGCACAAAGTCCTTTGAGCTCCTCCAAGGCCGCGTGCACATGGGGCTCGGAGATGTGGCCTTGCAAGTCGATGTAGAAAAAATACTCCCACTGACCTGACTTGGCAGGACGCGACTCAAAGCGGGTCATGGAGACGGCATTTTTCTTCAGTGGCACCAACAGATCGTGCACCGCACCAGGCCGGTTCGGCACAGACACGACCAAGGAGGTGCAGTCCTTGCCGGTTTTGGGTGGGGTGCCCAAGGTTTGGGGTAAACAGATCACCGCAAACCGGGTGCGGTTGAGCGCTTCGTCTTGTACCGCATGGGCCACGATGTGAAGACCAAATTGGGCGGCTGCGCGGTCGCTGGCGAGGGCCGCCCAATGCGCATTGGTGCTGGCCAAGCGGGCACCTTCAGCGTTGGAGCTCACCGCACGGCGCTCGGCATGAGGACAATTTTTATTCAACCACGTTTGACACTGGGCCAAGGCTTGCGGGTGGGCCATCACCACGTCGATGTCTGCGAGGGAGTCACCGAGTCGCAGCAAATGGTGTTTGACCAACAAACTCACCTCACCCACCACATGAACGCTCGAGCGCAGGAACAAATCGAGTGACCTCGCCACCACCCCCTCAGAGGTGTTTTCCATCCCCACCACCCCAAACTGGGCTCGTCCAGCGGTGGTGGCGTGAAACACCTCGTCAAAGTTGGCGCAATAAAGGAGCTGGGAGGAGGAGCCAAAAAACTCAATCGCCGCCTCTTCGCAAAAGGTGCCCTGTGGACCCAAAACCGCCACGCGTTGGGGTGCCTCCAAGGCCAAACACGCCGACATGATTTCTTGCCAGATGTGGGTCACGTGCGACGCCTCAAGCGGTCCGGGATTGTGGGCTTTGATTTTCTCAATCACCTGCGCCACCCGATCGGGGCGGAAAAAAGGTGAGCCCTCCTTGGTCTTGATCTCGCCCACTTGGAGCGCCAACTGAGCGCGCTCGTTTAAAAGCGCCAAGAGCGAGCGGTCCACCCGGTCGATCTCGACACGCAAAGCGCCCAGATCTTCAGATTGGACAGGGTGGTGCTGGGGTGTCAAAGGCTGGGTCATAGGGCGTTGGTCTTGGGGCAAGTGAAGCGCTTAACGTGCTCAAAGTGGGGGCGGTGTATCGATCTGAGCATCCCACGGCTTGGGGCCACTCAGAAGGTGGAGGGTTTTCCCATCACCTTGAAGTTTAAGCGCAGAATCCCTCATTTTCACAGAGGTGTTGTCCTAAGACTCATGCGCTATCCTGGTCCGCTGCCAAGACAAGGGCGCCAGAGGGTGTTGGTGCCTCAAAGCCCAGACTCCCCAATGAGCCCACCTCAAGCGGCGGTGCGCTCAAAGTCCTGCATGAAGCTCACCAGCGCTTGCACCCCTTCGAGCGGCATCGCATTGTAGATGCTCGCGCGCATGCCGCCCACCGATTTGTGTCCTTTGAGTTGCAAAAGCCCTGCGGCTCTTGCACCTTGCAAAAAACGCTCGTTGAGGCTTTCGTCGCGGAGATAAAACGGCACATTCATCACCGAGCGGCTGCTCTTGGCCACCCGGTTTTCATAAAAGCTGGATTGGTCAATGGCGTTGTAGAGCAATTGGGCTTTCTTTTGGTTGCGCGCTTGTATCGCCAAAACCCCACTCAAGCCGTCCTCGGTTTGGCGCTTGAGCCACTGCATGACCAGGCCCGCCATGTAGATCGAATAAGTGGGTGGCGTGTTGAACATGCTGTCGTTCTTGGCCACCAAGGCGTAGTTGAAAGCACTGGGGCAAATGGCCAAGGCTTGGCCCAACAAATCTTCTCTCACAATCACCAAGGTGAGTCCAGCGGGTCCAATGTTTTTTTGAGCCCCAGCAAAGGCCAATCCGACTCGGCGCCAGTCCACGGGGTGGGCCAGCACATGGGAAGAAAAATCAATCACCAACGGGGTGTCCACCCCCAAGGCTTTCAAGTCCGGTATATCGTGGCACTCAACGCCGTGGATGGTTTCGTTGGTGCACAGGTGGACGTAGCTCGCTTGAGG
>CAISQQ010000501.1 GCA_903887655.1 uncultured Burkholderiales bacterium | reverse complement strand
CCTGCACCGCGCGGGCAAGAGCGACTGCGAGAAGCGGCCAAACTGGGCTTCACCCACGCCTTGATCCCCAAGGCCAATGCACCCAAGGGCAAGATCGATGGCATCGAGATCATGGCGGTGGACCGGGTGGACGAGGCGATGTCTTGGGTGCGCAATTCCCCTGGGTCTTGATGAGAGGACCCACGGGTGCTGGGCCGCTTGAGCGTGGCTAACGAGCCGCCAGCCGCCAGGCGCCGCGACAACGTGGAGGCATTCGCCCGTTAGAATTCGGCATCTTCGCACCCAGCCGCTTTCGGCCCCTGAGCGAGTGCATCAGAAAAGAGAATTCCTTTGTCAACGCTTTTTCAAACGATCATGGTGCCGCTGGCCTCTTTGGCTTTGCTGGTCTGGGCTTACTGGAGTTGGAGCTGGATGGGCTTGGCCATGGTGGTCTCGGCCATGGTGATGTGGCTGCTGCTGCACTACACCCGGCTCATGCACATTTTTAAACAAGCCTCGCGCCGCCCCATCGGGCATGTCGACAGCGCCGTCATGCTGCATGTCAAACTCAGACCCAACATGCCCTTGATCAAGGTCATTGCCCTCACGAAAAGCTTAGGGGCGGTGCAGGCGCCGTCGTCCCCACCGGCGTCAGGCCCTGACCGAACACCCCACCCCACCTCCCCCCCAACAAGCGCCTCCAGTTCTGCGCAAGCCAGCTTGGGCGAGGGACTCCTCACCCCCGCCCAGGCGAGCGTGCAGCCCTTGAGGGCTGTATCGACAGCCGCTGTCCAAGAGGTGTTCGTCTGGCGCGACGCGCAAGACAGTTTCGTGCGCTGTGAGTTCGAAGGCGGACGCCTCAAGGCGTGGGCCTTGACGCGGCCGGCGCAAGAGGCGAGCGCGCCCCCAGAGCCGCCGCTCACCCCAAACTGAGGCCGTCACCCGAACGTTGGGAGGTCGACGCTCGAGGTGAGAATGCTTTCCCCCTCCTTTTGCAAGCACTGGGGTGGTGAGGGATGTTGAGCGCCCTTGGGGAGCGTTGAGCGCCGTCTTTTCATGGTTAGAATTGAACAGCACGTTCATGCGCCTGTGTTGGGAGCATGAATTCTTGACTTGTTTCCATGTTGGCACGGTGGCCTCCATCCGAGTGACCACCACTTCGGGCTTGAAAGGGCTCGCCACATCGGACGCTTTTATATTTTGCGCACCGCAACTGACGAGGAATTGAACCAGCATGAGCACACAACCCCCTTCCATGGACGACCGCGACGGCAAAATTTGGATGGATGGCCACTTGGTGGATTGGCGCGACGCCAAAATCCATGTGCTCACCCACACCTTGCATTACGGTTGTGGTGCGTTTGAAGGGGTGAGGGCCTACCCGACCTCCAAGGGTACGGCGGTGTTTCGTTTGCAAGAACACACCAAGCGGCTCTTTAACAGCGCCAAGATTTTGCGCATGAACATTCCCTTCAGCCACGACGAGATCAACCAAGCGCACTTGAGCGTGGTGCGTGAGAATGCATTGCAAAGCGGCTATATCCGACCCTTGGTGTGGATTGGCTCGCAAAAGTTGGGCGTCTCCCCCAAAGGCAACACCATCCACGCCATGGTGGCGGCCTGGTCTTGGGGCGCCTACCTCGGAGAAGAGGGTTTGGCCAAGGGCATTCGCGTCAAGACCTCGAGCTACACGCGCCACCATGTCAACATCACCATGACGCAGGCCAAAGCGGTGAGCAACTACACCAATTCGATCTTGGCCAACATGGAGGCCGTGGACGATGGCTACGACGAAGCCTTGCTCCTGGACCCGAGTGGCTTTGTCTCCGAAGGGGCGGGGGAGAACCTCTTTGTGATCAAAGACGGCGTGATCTACACCCCCGATTTGTCGGCCGGCGCTTTGAATGGCATCACCCGCAACACCGTCTTGCACATCGCCGAGGATTTGGGCCTGACCGTGGTGCAAAAACGCATCACCCGCGATGAGGTCTACATTTGCGACGAAGCCTTCTTCACCGGAACAGCCGCCGAGGTCACCCCCATTCGTGAGCTCGATCGCATTGAGATTGGTTCGGGCTCGCGTGGCCCCATCACCGAGAAAGTGCAGACGGCCTTTTTTGACATCGTCAACGGTAGAAATCCAAAATACGCCCATTGGCTCACCTTGGTGTGATGCCGCGCGCGCCAAGTCATCATCCCACCCCATCCCTCTTGGACACCCTCATGACAACCTCCCCCGCGATCACGGTGCTGGACAAGGATTTGAATTCCCACGGGGGGGTGTTTTGTCCCAGCCCCCTGGCCCAGATGCCGATTTGGAATCACCACCCCAAGGTGTTCTTGGACGTCTCGACCACAGGCCAAGCGACCTGCGCCTATTGCGGCACGCGCTATGTGCTGAGCGCGTCTCCCGCCGACCAGCACCCCCGCGCTTGACTTCGCGCCAAGACGTCACTCACCCAAGCGAGCGCGTCCACTCGGCGGCCCTTGCCGCCAGGCCCTGAAACTTCGCCATGACCCGCAGCTTACTCATCGCGCCCCAATGGATCGGTGACGCCGTCATGACCCAACCCTTGTTGGCGCAGTGCCAGCAGCGCGGCGAGCGCCTGACGGTGGCCGCCATGCCCTGGGTGGCGCCCATCTATGAAGCGATGCCCGAGTGTGAAGCCGTGTTGGTTCTGCCCTTCAAGCGCGGTGCGCTCGAGTTGTACCAGCGCTGGTCTTGGGCACGCGCCCTGCGCGGGCAGTTTGAGCGCGCCTATGTCTGCCCCAACACCTTCAAGAGTGCCCTCTTGGCCTTGTGGGCCGAGATTCCGACACGCTTGGGATATGTGGGGGAGATGCGGCGCTGGCTGCTCACCCACAGCTTGGCCAACCCCTCCAAGCGCGAGCGTCCCAGCATGGTGGCGTTTTATGCCGCCTTGGTGGAGGCAGACCGTTTTGCACTGGAGCACCCGGCGGGGCGCTCGCTGGAGCGCTCACCGCAGTTGGTCGTGCCGCCCAATTGGATTCAAAGCGCCTTGTCAAGCTGGCGGCTCACCCCCCAGTCCTATGTGGTGGTGGCGCCGGGCGCCGAGTACGGCGCGGCCAAGCGTTGGCCCAGCGCTTATTTTGCGCAGTTGTGCGCGGGCCTTGACACGACGGTGGTGCTCTTGGGCTCGGCCAAGGACCAGGTCGTCTCCCAAGAGATTGCGAGCGGGGTCGAGGCGCTGACCCAAAGACTTGGGGCCGCCTCAAGCCGTCCACAGATCCTGGACCTCACGGGACAGACCACGCTGCAGCAAGCCTTGGCCTTGGTCGCGGGTGCGCGAGGCCTTGTCTCCAACGACTCAGGTTTGATGCATGTGGCCGCGGCGCTGGGCGTTGCACAAGTGGCGCTTTTTGGATCGTCCAGTCCCCTGCACACCCCCCCACAGTCGGCCCTCGCGCATGTGCTCTGGCTCAAAACCCAAGCGGACTACGCGGGCGATGTGGCTTGTTCACCGTGCTTTCAAAGAACGTGTCCCTTGGGGCATTTTCGCTGTATGAATGATTTGGGTGTGGAGCGAGTGCTCCCCTTGGTGAAAGCATGGGACCTGCCACCACCTCGCGAGGCAAGACTTAGCCCAGCGGCAACGTCACGATAAAAAGACTGCCGCCACCCGCGCGTGCTTCGTGGTGCACGTGGCCGCCATGGCGCTTGGCAATCGACTGCACCAAAGACAGCCCCAAGCCCGCCCCTTTGTCATTGTCATGCTGACCGGCCAAGCGAAAAAACGGCTCAAAGATTCGCTCTCGCTGCTCGCTCGGTACACCCGGACCCCGATCGGCCACGGTGATGCTGACCCCCAAAGGGTCGTCAGGGTTCAGGCTCACCAAGACCCCGCTCAGACCGCCCCCATGCCGAAGCGCGTTGTCAATCAAGTTTCTGAGCAAGCGGCGCAGCAGCCTGGGCACGCCCATGATGACGATGGATTGGGGATGGGCGCCCAGATCCAACTCGACCCCGGCGCGCGAGCACTCTTCGCTGGCCAATCCGGTCAAATCGATCTCTTCGGTTGCCCCCAAATCCACCGCTTTGGCGTCGAGCCTGGAGGCGAGAAGAATTTCGTCAATCAATTGGTCCAATTCAGCGATGTTTTGTTTGATTTCAGCCAACCGTTTGGGGTCCAATGACTCGGGCATCAACTCCAGGCTCATGCGAATGCGCGTGAGTGGTGTTCGCAATTCGTGGGAAGCGTTGGCCAACAAGGTTTTATGCGACAAGAGCAAGGCTTCAATTTGTGCGGCGGCGTGGTTAAAGCGTTGCGCCAAAAAACCAATCTCATCCTCGCCCGTGAGCGTGACTCGGGCCGACAAGTTGCCCTCGCCCCACTCTTCCACGCCCGCTTGCAAGGCCTCCAAGCGCCGCGTCAAACGCCGCACGATGGGGTAGGTGGCCAAGGCCACGGCAATGGCCACCCAGGTCAAGAGCCAAACGAAGCTCATGGGCGCCAAAAAATGACGCGCTCTGATGGCATGCGGCAAATGCACATGCAGGAGTTGGCCGTCGCTGAGGGTCACTAAAAATTCCGGCCCTGGGCCAAACTGGCCTTGTGAGGGCGTGGTGGGTGAGGTCAAGGGTCCTGGTGGGGCGGGGGCCTCGTTGCGTTGCGCGTACAACTGCGTTTCTTGGGCGTGGCCTTTTTCTTGGACATTCAAGGTGATGGCGTTGTGGCTGTCGGGCTCGTTGGCCAGGGCGTTCTCCGGTGCTTTTTTGTCTTTCACGTTCAGTCGCACCCGGCCTTTGCCCAAGATGACCCCATCAGGCGAGCGGATCACCACCTCGCGCAGCGGGGGCTCTGAGGTCACGCGCATCACCCAGGTGGACAAAAAACTCAGCACCACAATGGCGAGCACCACCGCCGCCCAAATGCGGACATACAACCGTCTAAAAAATATACGCAGCAAGAGCATGGTCAAAAAGGGATCTCAAAATTAAAGAAGGCGCTCTCTTTGGGGTCGGGTGTGAGCGGTGTGGCGCCCTGGCCGCTGAGGGGCCCCTGGCGGGTGCACCGACACGGTGTTGGGGGGTCTCCTAAGGCCCACACGTCAAGGCTTGGGCAAAGGCTGCAACGTGAGGGGTGCCATCGCTCAACCCCGCGCCGCATCAAAAAAAGAGCCCCACCAACAGCACTGGTCAGCCCCCCTGGGGCTCACCGTTGAGTCTGGGCGGGTGAATTTAATCTTGTTGT
>CAISQQ010000500.1 GCA_903887655.1 uncultured Burkholderiales bacterium | reverse complement strand
CTACGAAGTGGTCCAAAGCATGTTTGATTTCAAAGCCAATGACGTGGTGGGCCAAATTGCCCCCAGGCCACTGCTGCTGCTGCACCCCTCCAACGACACGGTGACCCCCACCGAACAATCGGTGGACTTGTTTGCCCATGCCGGACAACCCACCGATCTGCACCTCTTTGCCAACACGGATCATTTTATTCTGGGTGAGGGCAACGCCATGGTGATCGACTTGGTGAGTGCTTGGATTCATCGGCACTTGCCCTTGAAAGACTGAGCGCTCAAGCCCCCAAATGCGCCACTTTTAAGCGCAAAGCGATCTCATTGAGCGTGTTGAGCAGCGAAGGCGGGAGAGAGATCCCGCTCACGGCTCGAAGCTCACTTTCTCGGTAGCCCCGCTCGCCTGGCATCAAAATCTCCCCCACCTTGTCGTCAACGGGCAGGGCTTTGAGAGTTTGCACGCATTGAGCGACTTCTTGTTGAAATTGCGCTGGCGAACAAAATTGGTAGATGTCGATGGCCATGAGCATGGCGTTTTGGCAATGCCGTTGAGACTCGACTTCGCCCGAGAAAAAATGTCCCACCAAGGGATTCATCAAGGGCACGCTCGTCATCAGCTCAAACATCAACGACAGGCCCGATCCTTTGGGCCCGCCAAGGGGGAGGGGAATCGAGGCGGCTTGGGAGTCGGTGGTCTCGTTGCCGTCCTCATCGAGCGCCCAGCCGGGCTCCAGGGCTTGGTGCTTGGCCTTGTGTTGCAAGAGTTTGCCCATGGAGACCACGCTTGAAGCCATGTCCAACAGGATCGGTTGGTTCTTGGGGCCTGGAACGGCCAAGGACAACGGCGCCGTGGAGATGCCCGCGGCTTTGGCGCCGAAGTAGGCCATGTTGGGTCTCGATGCCGCCATCGCTAGACAAGACATTCCGGCTTTGGCAATTTTTTCTGAATAGATGCCCAGCGCAGCCGTGTGGGTGGTGTTTCTCACCATCACCATGCCGATGCCGGCCTTTTTCGCCATGTCCATGGCCAGGTCACTCGCCCAGCCCATGGCCAAGGGCCCTGCAGAGCGGTTGGCTTCAATCACTTTGACGGCCAAAGTGTCGTGGATCAATTCCAGACGGGCTTTGGGGTTCATCTCGCCTTTGTCGATGATTCTCATGTACATCGGTATGCGGCTCACCCCATGCGTGTCCATGCCCCGCAAGTTGGCCCAAATGAGGGCGTCGGCCACGCTGTTGGCCTCCTCTTGGCTCATGCCCTTGGCTTGCAAAATATCGCTGCAGTAAAGCCTCAAGCGCTCTGCGCTGAAACTGGGGGAGCTTGGGGAGCTCGGGGAGGGCGCTTGCCGGGTCATTGTCGTTCAATCTTTCTGAGTTCGATCACGCGTTGCCATTTTTGATATTCGTTGTCAACAAAGAGTTGCATCTCCTCAGGGGTGCTCGATTGGGGGTCCCCTCCGAGGTCAGCGAGGGTTTTGTGGTGGTCTTTGTCGTCGATGATTTTGCGAATCTCCGCATTGAGCCGCTTGATGATCTCCGGTGGTGTTCCACCGGTGGCCCCGATACCAATGAAGGACTTCACCTCATAGCCTGGTAGGCTTTCAGCCACGGAGGGCACATCGGGGAGGGCTTTGTTGCGCTCTTTTGACGTCACGGCCAGGGCCCGGATTTTGCCCGATTTGATGAAGGGCAGGGACAGTGTGGGTGCTTCAATCAGCATGTCCACCCGCTCACCCATCAGTTCGGTCATGGCACTGCTGCCGCCCTTGGTGGGGATGTGAACGATTTCAGTGCCCGCCATTACGTTAAAGAGCTCCGAGGAGAGATGGTGGATGGAGCCAAAGCCCGAGCTCGCGTAGTTCATCTTGGCGGAGTTGAGTTTGGCCGCGGCAATGAGGTCCGCCAGGGTTTTGTGGGGCGAGCTGGCCAACACGTGCACAATGAAGGGATAAAACGTGACGGTGGAGATCATCGTGATGTCTTTGACCGGATCAAAGGGCGGATTCTTTGCCAGGGCTGCTTGCGCCGGATAGCCACCCGTCACCAAGAGCAGGTTGTAGCCATCGGGCTTGGCCTTGGCCACATAATTGGCACCAACACCGCCGCCCGCGCCAATGCGGTTCTCGACAACGACGGGGGAGCCCAAGGCTTCAGCAAGGTGCTGAGCGACAAATCGCGCCATGATGTCGGCCGAGCCACCAGCGGCAAAAGGGCAGGTGATGGCGATGGGTTTCATGGGGTATTTTTGCGCCTGACTCCAGGGTGCAAACCCCATCAACAGGCACTCCAACACCAGTTGGATCAAAACGGGTGCTCGGCGTGTCGCGGTCTTGGATGCGTTTTGTGTTGTCATGTTGTTGGGGCCTTTGAAGACCTCTCCTTGAGAGTGATAAACCGTGTTTGAATAGGGAGGAATGGGTCAAAGACAACCATGGGTTTAAAATTCAAGGCCTGTCCCGACTTTAATTTTTGAATGAGTTTAACCCATGGCATGTTTTCTATCGATGGCGTTCTTGAAGCCAAGCACACGCTTGTGGGTGCTCTTTCTTTGTGTGCTGGGGTGGTTGCACCCCTTGACGCTGACGTGGGCAGCTTCCACGGGCATCACTTTGGTGGTGCCCACCACGCCTGCCACTGGTGCTGACATTTTGGCCAGGTTGTTGGCCCAGCAAATGAGCTCAAAGTTGGGCCAAGTCGTGGTGGTGGAGAACAAGCCAGGCGCGAGCGGCAACATTGGCAATGATTTTGTTTCTCGTGCCAAGCCCGATGGCTCAACGCTCTTGGTTGCGTCGACAAGTTTTGCGCTCAACTCGGCTGTCAACCCCAATTTACCGTTTGATCCGATCAAGGATTTCGTTCCGATCACACTCTTGGGCACGGGCACCCTTTGCTTGGTCACGCCGAGCAGTTTGGCGGTGAACAATTTGCCCGAGTTCATCGCCTTGGCCAAAACCGCCCAACTCGACTACGCCTCTCCTGGCAACGGCACACCCCAGCACTTGGCCATGGAACTTTTTAAGATTGAGTCCGGTACGAATCTTTTTCACATCCCGTTCAAGGCTGCCGCCAACGCCATCAACGATGTCACTGGCGGACATGTCTCGGCCATGATTGTGCCCATGCACACGGTCTTGCCACTGGTCAAATCGGGTCGCCTCAAAATGCTCGCCGTCATGAGTAAAACGCGTGCCGAGTTGGCACCCAATGTCCCGACCTTCAAAGAGCAAGGCTACCCCAAGCTTGAGGTCGATGTTTGGTACGCTTTACTGGCCCCCAAAGGCATGCCACCCAGTCAGGCCCAAGATTTGAATCTTCAGGTCTCTCAAATTCTAAAAACTCCAAGCGTTGCCGCTCAGTTGAGTGTTCACGGCATTGAGGCCAACCCTGGCAGCGCAAACGCCTTGGGCGACTTGATTAGGTTTGAAGTCACTCGGTGGTCTCAAGTGGTTAAAACGGCGCAAATCAAGGCTGATTGACAAGGCCCAAGGAATGAAGCTCCATTCAATAAGCTCAATTCATGAAGCTCAATTGACGAAGACCGATAAAGCACCATCAGCAGTCAAACGAAGGGGTTTTATCGCTCTGTCAATTGAACTTGACGGCGTCATCGACCTGTCTTTTCTATTTGATACGATGTATATTATGTTAAGTTATTGATGGGCCTCCATTGGGTGGTTTGAGCGGGACGACATTCCACCCTGAACGTGTCTCAAGCCGCCATGGCTCAATAACCGGTCATTTGGCGGTCTGGCTTTGCTTGGCGTTCCAAGCCTTCAGGTAGGTCTCGATCATCTGAGCGGCCAGCTCGTGTTTGGCATTCACCGCAAAATCCAAGGCGCTCAGGTTTTTGTCGTTTTTGACGCTCGGGTCAGCACCTTCTTCAAGGAGTACTTTGCAAGCCAATGGGTTTTGAGCATAGCCAGCAGCCATCATGAGCGGTGTCGTGCCATTGGGGCTTTCTGCATCGATATAAGCATCTTCATCGAGCAAGATGTGAATGAGCTCGATGTGCCCACTGCTCGCCGCATAATGCAGCGGCGTCCAGCCGGTCTTGTTGACATCAGCGCCTTTGTCAATCAACAAGCGTGCGATCTCGACTTCACCCTGGATCACGGCCAGCATCAGAGGCGATTCGTCATGGGCATTCCTTTCGTCCAATTGAATGCCTCTGCTATTGACCAAGACCTTCACCACATTCCAAGCCTTGTTTTGGATCGCTAAAAAGAGGGCTGGATTGGCGGCTTCATCGGGCGTGTTGGGATCCACGCCCCTCACCAAAAGCGATTGAACAACCTCTTTGTCATTGCTTTTCACGGCATTGATAAAGTCTGCATAGGCGCCAGCATGGCCAGACAGCGGCAGGCACAACACCCAGCACAAGCCGTAAACAGGCCATCTCATGGACCAACTGGCTTTCAAGCCTTGGCCGAAACGGGACATGAATTCGTGCCAGTGGACGGGATTTGAGGTTAAACGCATGTTATAAATAACTTTAACTAAATTGAATAAACCATTGAAATATATAAAATAATCAATGATTAAGTGGAAGGGTATTTTTGAACAAGGTTTCAAAGTTCAAACTCGTGACTCGGGCGACTTCTTCCACCGAGATCCCTTTGAGTTTGGCCACTTCTTGCGCCACGAAGGGCACAAAACTGGGATTGTTGGTCTTGCCTCGGTGCGGCGCGGGCGCCAAGTAGGGACTGTCGGTTTCGATGAGCATGCGCTCCAAGGGCACCTTTTGGGCGACTTCTTTGATCTCAAGCGCATTCTTGAAGGTGACGATGCCTGAAAAAGAGATGTAAAACCCCAACTCCAGGGCCGCTTGGGCGACCTCCCAGTTTTCGGTAAAACAGTGAAACACACCGCCCACAGAGCCTACTCGCGTGTCCTCGCCCTCTTCTTTCAAGATCCTCAAGGTGTCTTCTGACGCGTCCCGGGTGTGAATGATGAGCGGCAGTTGGGCCTGTTGAGCGACTCGGATGTGCACGCGAAAACGCTCCCGTTGCCACTCCATTTGCGCCCAACTGCGGCCATTGAGTCGGTAGTAGTCGAGACCCGTCTCGCCGATGCCCACCACTTTGCCCCAAGACACGCGCGTGAGCAAATCTTGCGCCGTGGGCTCTTGGACCTGGTCCTCATCGGGGTGGACACCCACCGTGCACCAAAAATTATCATATTGAGAGGCCAAATCGCACACGCTTTGAAAGGTCTCGAGTTGGGTGCTGATGATGAGCGCGCGGTCCACTTGGGCCTCGCTCATGGCTTGGCGGATGTTCGCCATCTCGGCCACGAGCTCTGGGTAATTCAAATGACAATGGGAATCAACAAACATGGTGTGGGCTTTTAGGTCATGGCGAGTTTGGCTTGTGAGACCAAAGCCTCGAGCATCAAGCCTTTGTTAAAGGGGTGTTCCGCGGTTTTGGCGCTTTGGATCAAGTCACGCGACCAGTTGCTCAAAGCCCGAAAGCTGCCGCTTTGGGGTAGGCTTTGAGTTTCAAAGAATACCCCTTCAGCACCCACACAACGCGCGAGCATGTCGTGGCAGAGTTTTTGCAAAACGTCCACGACTTGCGCACTGTCGAGTTGGGTGAGCATGGACACCTCGCCGGCGGCCACTGATTTTGGGATTTTCACCCAATCTTGGGCCGCAAGGCCCGAATGCTGGGCCAAATCCAAAGCGTTGAGAGGGCGCTCGCCCGCTGCTTTTAACCAAATCTGAGCCTCTGTGCCATTGAGTCCTTGGGTGGTCAACCACTGCAAGCTCTCGCCATGACTGGGCCAAGGCAAGGTGTAGCTTTGGCAGCGCGAACGCACGGTGGGCAAAAGTTCATGCACAGCTTGCGTCGTCAGCACAAAACGAAAACCTTCAGGGGGCTCCTCCAAAGTCTTCAAGATGGTGTTGGCCGTGACCATATTCATGCGCTCGGCCGGGTGCACCATTGCGACCTTGCCGATCCCGCCTGAGCGAGTCAATTGGCTGAACTCGATGAGCTCACGCGCTTGCTCGACCTTGATCTCTCGCGAGGGTTTGCGTTTTTTTTCATCCAAATCTTTTTGCACTTTTTCATTGAGCGTCAACCCGTGCTCGAGCATGAATTCTTCAGGCATCAGGTGAAAGAGGTCTGGGTTGGTGTGCGACTCAAATGTGTGACAACTCGCGCACACGCCACAAGCACCTTTGGGCGTCATGGCCTCACACAGCCAGGCTTTGGACAAAGCACGGGCCAACTCAAACTGTCCCAACCCCGATGGCCCCAAAATCAGCCAAGCGTGTCCCACTTGTTGGAGCAAGTCCCCCAAGGCGCGTTCAATCCAAGGCGCTAGGGTGTCGCTCATGCCGTGTCCGCTCCGGGTGTGGGCACCATGATGCTCAACCACCCCTTGGCCGTGAGCCCTCGGGTGATTTGCTGCCAGACCTGGTGACGCGAGACAGACGCGTCAATTTTTAAAAATCGCTTCGGGTCTTGCTCTAAGCGCGCAGCATAGGCGCGCTGTACACGCTCAAAAAACGCGACCGATTGGGACTCAAAACGATCGGGCGTCCTGGCTTGCACGAGCCGACTGGCCGCAATGTCAGGCGACAAATCAAACCAAAGGGTCAAATCGGGTTGCCAAAGTGGCGATGATGTGACCTCGCCCAACCCCAGGCCATCCCCAGTCTTGTCTTGTACCCAATGCTCGATTTGATTGAGCACCTCAAGACTCACCCCTCGCCCCCCACCTTGGTAGGCAAAGGTGGCGTCACTGAATCGGTCACAAAGGACCACGTGGCCTTGATCCAAAGCGGGTAGGATGACTTTTTTTAAATGGTCGCGCCGGGCTGCAAAGGCGAGCAAACTCTCACTCAAGGGGTCCATCTCTGCGCCGAGCAAGAGCTCTCGCAGTCGTTCAGCCAAGGGCGTGCCCCCAGGCTCACGCGTCAAGGTGATGGTGCGGCCTTGGGACTCCAAGGTCTTGGCCAAGGATTCAATGTGGGTGGATTTGCCCGCCCCGTCGATTCCCTCAAAACTGATCCACAATCCCTTGCTCATGCGTTCAACGTGCTTATAAAAAAGGTCAATGAAATGAAGAGATTGATCTCTGGGCAGATTGTAGATCCGTTATGATGCGGTTCAGGCATGG
>CAISQQ010000499.1 GCA_903887655.1 uncultured Burkholderiales bacterium | reverse complement strand
CCAAGTGCTCCTCACACAAGCGAGCAAACTCCCCGGACTCGACGGCGCCAAGATGAGCAAAAGCTACAACAACGCCATCGCCATCCGCGAAGACCGCGCAACGCTCGAGAGCAAGGTGCGCAAAATGCCCACCGATCCCGCCCGCATCAAGCGCGATGACCCGGGTCAACCCGAGCGCTGTACCGTGTGGCAGTTTCACCGAATTTATTCCAGCGAAACCACCCAAGCCTGGGTGCAAAACGGCTGCACCAGCGCGGGCATCGGTTGCCTTGACTGCAAGCAACCCATCATTGAAGCCATTTTGCACGAGCAGCAACCCATGCTCGAGCGCGCACAGCGCTACATCCAAGACCCCCGAATGGTTCGCGATATCATTGACGCTGGCACAGAAAGAGCCCGCATCACCGCTCGCGAGACCATGAACGACGTGCGTCAGGCCATGGGCCTCAATTACTAAGCAGGAAGCCAAATCATGAGTTTATATGTCATCGATGATCACCCCTTGGTGCGCCAAGCCCTGGGCATGTTGTTGCGCCGTATCAAACCCGCCTCCAAAGTGGTGGAACTCGAGAAGTTGAGCGAGCTGCAAGCGGCCATCATCAAAAACGGCGCGCCCCAACTCTTTGTCTTGGACTTGCTCTTGCCCGGTGTGAAGGGGGCCAACGCCATCTCCGACATCAAGGGCTTGTATGCCGAGGTGCCCCTGGTGGTGATCTCGGCCATGCCTGCTGGCGAAGCCGAGGAAACTTGCCTGGAGGCGGGGGCAGATCTGTATATAGAAAAATCCATGGCCGCCAACGACATCAGCAGCGCCATTGCGGGCCTCTTTGTGGAAGAAAAAACCAGCGAAGAAGAAGATGAAGACTTGCCCATTGCGCCGGGCAGCGACACGAAACTGTCCAAGCGGCAAAAGCAATTGATCTTGATGCTTGACCGTGGACTCTCTAACCGTGACATCGCCGCAGAGTTGAGCATCAGCGAGCACACGGTCAAAGTGCATCTGTGGCGACTCTTTAGACGCCTTGGGGTGAAGAGTCGCACCCAAACCTTGCATTTTGCCCGCATGCACGGGTTTTTGATGAGCTAAAAAGCCGCCCGTTCGCGCCTGTTTTTTAAACGGGCACGAGAGCCTTACAGCCTTACCAGGCAAACACGAGCGCGGTTTCAGGCCCTGGGCTAGCAACACTCGGCGCTCTTTGACGCCTGGGTGACGTTGCCCCCCACCACCTCGCTTGAGCGCGTGAACAACGCTCAGGGTTTGTAGAGGCCTTGAATCTGCAGCTCCAAGCCCTTGGCACCGAGCTTGACCGGACTCACCGTCACCCCCAAGTCTGTGGGCTGGGCCATGGCCTGGCCCGATTTGGAAATGCGCGCGTGCACATTCAATGTCGAAAAGAGTGAGATGCGCCGCTCAGGACTCATGGCCGAGCTGTCATTGAGCTCAAACGCCGTGGGCAAGGCGCTCACTTGCGTCTTGATGATGGCCACCGGCATGCGGGGACCGTCGGTTTGGGTGGCGTAGATGAACACCGTGTCCGTGGGAGAGACTTGCGCCAAGAGCGCCGGCGTCAAACTCACCCGACCCGAAATAGAACCACTGGCTCCACTGGCAAGAGCGGGGCCAGCAGCAGCGCTGGGCTTGGGGTTGCCTGGCGGGGTCGGCGTGGCCACGCCGGCACGCTGAGCGGCCATGGCAATCACTTGATCAAGGGTTTGCGCCTGGGGCGCTTGGTTGTCCATGCCTTTTCTCACCCGGGTCCAGCGCTGCAGCGCCAGTTTGAATTGCCCCTGCGCAAAAGCAGCACTGCCCGCGAGCAGCAAGGCGTTGGCTTGGTCGGGGTCGGCTTTCAAGACGGCGTCGATGATTTGCTGGGGTTCACCCTCAAACTGGCCTTGCTGCTTTAATGCGAGCACCTCGGCGCGCTCGATCAACACATCGGTGTTTTGGCTGAGCGCCAAACTGCGCTTGAACGCCTCATTGGCCTCATCGTAATGCTCGCGGGTGCGCTGCACGCGAGCGAGCATGAGCCAGTCGTCAGCGCTGTTGGGCTCTTTTTTCAAGCGCGCATTCAAATCATTGACCATGGCGCTCAAATCCTCTGCGCTCGCGCCGTGGCCTTGCTGCATGGCGCTCTCGTCTGCCAAGTCCTGGCTTGAGACCATCAACGCACCGGGCTCGCCCAAAGTGGCGTAAAGCGTGAGCGAGGACAAGACCAAAAAGCTGGTCAAACCCACACTCCACCAAAATGAAAGACTGCGCTTGAGCCACAGGTTCGCGCTCACTGCAGCCGTGCTGGCGGGCTTGGCAACATTCGTCACAGGCACCGCTTGGGCGGGTGCCACCACCAGTCCTTGTGTGTCTTCGAGCAACCGTCTGGCCAGTTCATCGTGGGCATGGGCAAAATCATCTTCACTCATGAGACCCGCGTCTCGCTCGTTTTCAAGCTCGCGCAACTGCGCACGAAAGATCTGCGCTTGCGCCATGAGGGTTTGTCGCGCGTCTTGTGCCGTGGGTTGATCCAGCGCCACAGACCCCGGGTGCGGGTTCTCGCTCGCCGCGTTTGGGGCGCCGTCTGGGTGAGTGGGTGCGGGTTGTTCAGCTGACACGCCTTGGGCCTGCAGCAGACCATGGCGCATCGACCTCGCCAACACCGCCACCACCCCCAACACCAGCCCCAAGGCCAGCAGGAAAAAAATGAAATTAGAGACCACGACCATCCTTCATCAAAACTGCCAAGCGTGCGCGTTCCTCCTCGCTCAAGGGCTGGGCTCCCCCTTGGGCGCGGGTGGATTGACCCCGCTTCAAATACACCACCAAGCCCAACAGCCCCAGCAGCATGGCCACCATCGGTCCAAACCACAGCACCCAAGTGAGGGGCTTGACCTGAGGACGATACAGCACAAAGTCGCCATACCGCGCGACCAAGTAGGCTTTGATGTCCTCATCGCTTTTGCCCTGCTTTAACAGGGTGCGCACCTCACGGCGCAAATCCTCGGCCAAATCGGCCCGAGAAGAGGCGAGCGACTCGTTTTGACAAACCAAACAGCGCAGCTCTTGAGCGATGTAGACCATGCGTTGCTCGAGCACCGGGTCCTCGGCCAAGGCTTGGGCCTGCCCGGCGTGGCCCATGGTGATCAGGCCACACCAACAGATCAAAACCCATAAAAGCGCGAGAAGCCTGACATGAAAGCGCTCACCGAGCGAACGCTGCGTTGCAGGCCCGCGCTGGGGGTGGCTGAGAAGGACATCCATGCTCAAGATCCTTTTTGCAATGCGCGCGCCAGAGGCAGCACCT
>CAISQQ010000498.1 GCA_903887655.1 uncultured Burkholderiales bacterium | reverse complement strand
GCCGCCAGTCAGGCCAGCCCGTGCAGGCGGCGCTCTTTCACACCCGATAGCGTCCAGTCACCCGACGTGCCTGAAGTGCTGGTGGGCCAGGTACGCCTGAAGGGGTCAATGCGCGCTTAGTTTTTAAAAATATCGAGAATTCTTTTCTTCTCTTCGCTGCTGGCGGACTCGGCGGTGTTCGTGGCCGAACTCGGTGACCCAGGATTGCCGCCATAGGGCTGGCCTGCAGGCGCGCCCAAGCCCCCCGAGGAGGATCCCGTCGGATAGGCCAGCGGGGCGCCCCCTGAGCTGCTGTCCCCCAGCCCCAGGCTCGTGATGCCGGTGGTGCGGCTGAATTCGTTGAAGAACCAGTCGGCCCCGTCCTTGAACACGCCTTCTGGGGGCTCAATTTCTGTCACCGGCACGCCCGCCAGGGCTTTTTGCATGAAGGCGATCCACACCGGCAGGGCCAAGCCGCCACCGGTCTCTCGGCTGCCGAGGTTTTTGGGGCTGTCGTAGCCGATCCAGGTGACGGCGGCCAGGTTCGGCTGAAACCCCGCAAACCACGCGTCCATGGAGTCGTTGGTGGTGCCGGTTTTGCCGTAAATGTCGGGGCGCTTCAAGGTTTTGGTGGCCTGTGCGGCAGTGCCCGAGCGCGCCACTTCTTGCAGCAACTGGCTCATCATGAAGGCGTTCCTCGGTTCGACGGCTTGGGTGCTCTCGTCCAAGTCGATCGGGGTGTATTGCGAGAGCACCTTGCCCAATTGGTCCGTCACCTTGGTGATCAAGTGCGGATTGACCCGGTAGCCCCCGTTGGCAAAGGCACTGTAGCCCACCACCAGTTGCAAGGGGGTGACTGAGCCGGCTCCCAGCGCCATGGTGAGGTAGGGCGGGTGGCGCTGGGGATCAAAGCCAAATTTGGCCGCCCAACTCTGGGCGTAGGGTGCGCCAATGGCCTGCAAAATCCGGATCGACACCATGTTCTTGGATTTGGCCAGCGCGGTTTTCAAGGGCATGGGCCCCTCGAATTTGTTGTCGAAATTGTGTGGCTCCCAAGGCTGTGAGCCCGTCACGCTGGCATCAAAAAAGAGCGGCGCGTCGTTGATGATGGTCGCTGGTGTGAAGCCCTTTTCCAAGGCGGCGGAGTAGATGAAGGGCTTAAAACTCGAGCCCGGCTGGCGCCACGCTTGGGTCACGTGGTTGAATTTGCTCTTTTCAAAATCAAAGCCGCCCACCAAGGCGCGAATGGATCCGTCTCGGGGGTCCATGGCGACAAAGGCGCCCTCGACCTCGGGCAGCTGGGTGAGGAACCACACGCCCTTGTCGTTTTTGGCGATGCGCACCACCGCCCCCGCTCTGAGCTTGATGTTGGGCGGCGCTTTGTCGGCCAAGCCCGACTGCACGGGCTTGAGCCCCTCGCCGCTCACCTCAATGACTTCATTGTTTTGGCGCATAACGCGCACTTTTTTCGGGCTGGCTTCGATCACCACCGCGGCCAACAAATCGCCCTTGTCGCCTTGGTCCAACACCACGTCGGAGACCATGTCCTCGAGCTCCGAGTTGGAGCCCCCCGCTTTGAGCGCGGGCAGGTCGATGAACTTTTCCGGGCCGCGGTAAATTTGGCGCAACTCGTAGTCCATGATGCCCCGGCGCAAGGCGGTGTAGGCGGCCTCTTGCTCGTCGGCGTGCAAGGTGGTGAAGACATTGAGGCCACGGGTGTAGATCTCAGGCCCGTACTGGGCGAACATCAACTGGCGCGCCATCTCGGAGACAAACTCGGCGTGGTTTTGCGGTGAGGTGGAGAGGTTTCGGAGATGGAGCTCTTCGGCCTGGGCGGCTTTGGCTTGCTCTTTGGTGATGAAGCCGTTGTCCATCATGCGCTCAATGATGTACTGCTGGCGCGTCTTGGCGCGTTTGGGGTTGCTGATGGGGTTGTAGGCGGAGGGCGCTTTGGGCAGACCCGCGAGCATGGCGGCCTCGGCAATGGTGATGTTTTTGATCGGTTTACCAAAGTAGGTCTCGCACGCCGCAGCAAAACCATAGGCCCGCTGGCCGAGGAAAATTTGATTCAAGTAAATCTCAAAGATCTGGTCCTTGGTGAGCATGTGCTCGAGCTTCAAGGTGAGAAGGATCTCGTAGATCTTTCGCGTGAAGGTTTTCTCCGAGCTCAAGTACACATTGCG
>CAISQQ010000497.1 GCA_903887655.1 uncultured Burkholderiales bacterium | reverse complement strand
GGTCAGAGACAGTGACTTGTCCCAATTCCAACAACCTGTGCTCGTTTTTTACAGCCAGAAAGACCACGTGGTGGATCCCGTCTTGATCCAACAAGCCTTCAAAGCCTTGGGCAGCAAGACCAAAGAGCTCTTTGAGGTGGTGGACAGCGAGAGTGAAAACCAGCATGTCTTGGTCGGTGAGGTCTATGCACCTCGCTCTGTAGAACCCATGGTCAAGCACATCGAGAGCTGGATTCAAAAGCTCCCACCCGCAATGTAATTGCCTCTCCGTGCATGAACTCTGGGAGATGGGGTGGACGACGATGGATTGAGGTCCGAGCCCCATGGGAGTGCACAGGAATGGCGCACTTTGGGCAGCTGCAGTTAGTGCGCCGCCACAGGCGAATCAGGATGTAAATTTTTTCCCAAATCCCTTCAAATTTCTTCATAATGGACTCGTGTGCGTTCAACCCTCAACTGCTTGGAGTCCCCCATGGCTTTTACACAACAAGGCCTGTCCCAACTCATCCGCTGGTCATTGATTGGCTGGGTGTCTTTGTCGGTGCAGTGTTTTCATGGCAACGGATGGGCACAAACCTATCCTTCCAAAGGCATTGCCTTGATCACGCCTTTTCCGGCTGGTGGATCCACAGACTCCATCGCCCGGCTCATCGCCAGTGAATTGACCAAAAAACTGGGGCAAACCGTGGTCGTTGACAACCGACCTGGAGCGGGTGGCAACATTGGATGCGATGTCGTGGCCAGAGCTCCAAGCGATGGCTACACCCTCTTGTTCACCTCATCGAGCACGCACTCCATTGGTGCGGCCTTTGGTAAAAAATTGCCCTTCAATTACGACAATGACTTCACGCCCATCGTGCACGTGGCCGATGCACCCAATATCTTTTTGCTCACCAAAAATTTACCCCTCAACACGCTCAAAGATTTCATCGATTACGCCAAGTCCCACCCGGATTCGCTCAATTTTGCCTCGGCGGGCAATGGCACCATCATGCACTTGACCGGAGAATATTTCGACGCTTTGACGGGCATCCAAATGATGCATATTCCTTACAAGGGATCGGGGCTGGCCATGCCCGACTTGATGTCTGGCAAAGTCCACGTTCTCTTTGATAGCGTGGTCTCCGGTATGCAACACGTCCAAGACGGGAAATTGACCGCCATTGCCATCACCAGCAAGAAACGAATTCCCAATTTGCCCAATGTCCCCACCTTGATGGAAATTGGCGGCCCCTTTGGCCTGAAAGATTTTGTCTCCGAGGTGATTTGGGGCATGTACGGCCCCAAGAATTTACCCCAAGCGGTGACCCAACGCATCAACCAAGAGGTGAATCGAATCCTTGAAACCCCCAGCGTCAAACAGTCCTTGTTCAATTTTGGTGCCTCCGCGGCTGGCGGAACCCCCCAAGAATTCAACAAAGACATGTTGGAAGATCGAAGCCGCTGGGCCAAGGTGATCATGGAGCAAAAAATTCAAGTCGAATGATGCCCAAGGCAGCTTGGAACCCTTTAGTCTGCACAGATGGGCTTGTCCC
>CAISQQ010000496.1 GCA_903887655.1 uncultured Burkholderiales bacterium | reverse complement strand
TCATGAACATGCTCTTTCAGCAACAAGTCGAACCCCGTCCTTCTGAACCTGCGCCCGGCGGTGAAGGCTTTAAGGCTCGCAATGACGAAACAAATTTGAATCACCCCGAAGGAGGATATTGAAATGGCATGGGACGAAACCAAAGCATGGAACACCGGTTCCGCACAAGGCGCGTATTATCAAGATTTGCTCAATGATGCCGAGAGCGCGCCACAAAAAAACGCCAAGCGCAACAAGGTGGTTCACCCCGAGGACATGGCTTGGGAGATGTCTCGCCAAGGACTCTTGAAGCATTTGATCAATGAGCAGATGAACACCCGCATTGAGACCGTGGATGCTTACATGCAAATCATTCCCCCGGGTTCTCATTCCGGCAAACACCGCCATTTGGCCGAAGAGTGTTTGTATGTTCTCGAGGGCAAAGGTTACGATTTGCACCAAGACTGTGATGTTGAAATCACCGACACCTATCACTGGGTTCCCCAAGCCGAGATCAAGCGCTATGACTGGGAAGCGGGTGATGTGATCTACATTCCACCCAATACCATCCATCAGCATTTCAATGCCGACCCTGATCATCCGGTGCGCTTGATTTCTTCCATCAACCGCATCTTTAAAAAGACCGGTTTGAATGATTTGCAGCAAATTGAAGACGCTCCTGAGTTTGACCCTTCCGTCACGCTCAATGCTGAAACCATCAAGCCATTTTTGCGCAAACGCGCTTGAATCCCGCCCCAGTCAATGAAAGAGTCGTGGTCCCGTCAATGAGTAAAAATGCATTAGTCTCGGAAGACTTGGCGCAAAAGTTCGCCACTGAAAAAGAAACTCCTTACACCCGTTGGGTTAAAGCGGAGGGCCTGGATATCATCAGTGCTCACTACGTGCCCAGTCTGAACACCGTTGATGTGAAGCCTTGGGCTCGACGCGGCGGCAAGGGTGTCTACATCAACCACGAGGCCTCGAGAACCTCGAACGACTGCTATGTGGTTGAAATTGCACCGGGCAAACAACTCGAGCCTCAGCGCCAACTCTTTGAAGAGATGATCTATGTGCTCACAGGACGCGGCTCCACCACCGTGTGGAATGACCAAGGACACCGCATCACGTTTGAGTGGCAAGCAGGTGCCCTTTTTGCTATCCCCTTGAACTGCTGGCATCAGCATTTCAATGGCTCGGGCAAAGACAGCACCCGTTTTGTGGCGGTGACCAATGGCCCCCCCGTGATCAACCTCTACGAAGACTTGGATTTTGTCTTCAACACCCAGCACGATTTCGCCAATCGATTCAATGGCGAGCCCGACTACTTCAGTGGTCAAGGCGAACAAAAGGGCTTGTTGCTCGAGACCAATTTCGTGGCCGATGCGGTCAACCTACCCTTGATCAGTGCCAAGGAGCGAGGCGCAGGTGGCGGGCACATCCGCTTTAACATGGCGCGCGGTTCGATGAATAGCCACATCTCCCAGTTCCCGGTGGGCACTTATAAAAAGGCCCATTGCCATGGACCGGGTGCACACGTGATCATCTTGAGTGGCGAGGGATACAGTTTGATGTGGCCCGAGGGTGAAGAGCCTCGTCAGTACGACTGGCAAGTTGGCTCCATGATCGTGCCACCGAATGTCTGGTTCCACCAGCACTTCAACACAGGCAAGACGCCTGCTCGCTACTTGGCATTCAAGCACGAAGTGGTCTCCATTCGCAATGCCCAAGGCGTTCCCAAGGCCTGGATCAGTCGCCGCATCGGTGGCGATCAAATCGACTACGCCGATGAGAGTCAATTGGTGCGCGAGCGCTTTACCCAAGCCCTCTCCACCCACGGACTCACCCCCAAAATGCAAGAAGCTTATGAGACCGAATTGGCGTCTTTGCCCGCCAAAAGCTAGGGCAAGCGTTGGTTGACACGGTTCGGGGAGTCGCTCAGGTGGTTGTGAAATGGACCTGAGCGTGCTCCCCGTGTTTTTTTAAAGAGCCTCGTATTTGAGTTTGTATTTCTTCTGCCAGGACAAAGACCCACCATGATGTTCAAATCAACTTTTTCTCGCCGTCAATGGATACAAGCGACGACTGCCTTGACGGGCGTCGGCAGTTTGCTTGGGCAGGGTGCCCAAGCACAAACGCCATCGGCTCAACAAGCGGCATTGCCCACTGGGGTGGCGTCAGCCTTGAGTGGGCCCGATCGCACAGCTCAATTGTTGGAAGGGGCCAAAAAAGAAGGCACGCTCACCGTTTACTCATCCATGCCCCAAGATGATATGTCGGCCTTGGCGGCTGATTTTGAAAAACGCTATGGCATCAAAGTCAAAATTTGGCGGGCTGGTTCAGAAAAACTCCTGCAGCGTGTGGTGCTAGAAGCACGTTCCAATCGCTTTGAGATGGATGTGGCCGACACCAATGGGCCTGAGATGGAGGCCATGCACCGTGAGCATTTGCTCCAGGTGTGCAAGTCACCCTTCTTGAGCGAGT
>CAISQQ010000495.1 GCA_903887655.1 uncultured Burkholderiales bacterium | reverse complement strand
GTTGAAGATATAAAAGGGAACGCCATTGATCCCCAACTCCCGCGCCGATTGGTCCTTGGCTTGAATTGCCGCCGAGGCGTCCTCATGGCGCAAGGCACTTTGAATTTGATCCGCACTCAAACCACAGGCCTGGGCGATGGCACTCAAAGTCTCGCGCTGACTTAAATCTTCTCCTTGCAAAAAGTAAGCGACAAACAGCGCTTCAACCAAAAGGGCTTGGGTCGCTGGGTCACTGGCTTGGGCCACCAAACTGTGAGCGAGCAAGGTATTGGGCTGATGGGCAATCAAGTCAAACCTGAAGTCAATGCCCACCTCTTTACCCACTGCGCTCACCCGGTCGTAAACACCCTTGGCTCGGTCGCCAAACTTCTGCGCCAAATACGCCTCTCGGCTCACACCACCCGCCGGCAAATCAGGGTTGAGCTGAAAGGGGTTCCACCGCACCAAGGGAGTGGGTGCATCGGGGTGCTGCTGGTGGTACAAGCTCAGGGCCTGTTCCAACCGTCTTTTGCCAATAAAGCACCAAGGACACACCACGTCCGAGACCACGTCAATCACCAAATTGTTGTCTGTCATGCCGAGCACTCCTGCTTGGACAAGCCCCGAGGCTCATCACCGGCCTTATTTAACCATGCTTACAGTGCTTTTTTTAACGCCGAGGTCCTGAGGGTCTGAGATATTTCTGTCAAAATAGCGTCATCAATCGATTCACCCAGCTCTGCTGCACTAAGGATTTCACCATGGCCAATGAACTCATCAAACATGTCACCGACGCCACTTTTGAGAACGACGTTTTGCACGCCGCTCAACCCGTCTTGGTCGACTACTGGGCCGAGTGGTGTGGTCCTTGCAAAATGATCGCCCCGATTTTGGACGACGTCGCCACGGGCTACGAAGGCAAGTTGCAAATTGCCAAAATGAATGTGGACGAAAACCGCGACATCCCTTCCAAATTTGGCATCCGTGGCATCCCCACACTCATGATTTTTAAAAACGGCGAGCTCGCCGCCACCAAAGTGGGCGCGTTAAGTAAAGCCCAATTGACCGCCTTTATTGACGAGCAGTTGGCGCATTGATGCGCGCGCGCTGAGCCTGGGAGCCTAGGCTTGGCGCCACGCACCGTGGCTCATGGCTGCCGACCCAAGTGTCTGCCCAGTGCTCTCACCCCCATGGCGCTTTGCACCTTGCCAGATTGAGCAAGAGGCTGCGCGGGATGCGACCCTCATCTTCGAAGCGACTGCGACACGCCGCAAGTCCTTGCCTAGGGCCAAGACTCAGGCACAGGGCCCACTCGGTGTGGTTTAAAAGCTCACTTTAGCGCCCCTGGGATTGTTTGCGGCGATAAATTCTTCACAACCGCCTTTTTTCCTGACATAATGAGTCACGTCGATGGTGCACATGCCTGCCATTTGACGCATTCAGCGGTCTAGGGCGTTCTGCCCACTTCTCTCGTTTTTACAGACCTCCCCCAAACCCAATACTGCGAACTCCACTCAGGAGTCTCTCCATGCATCTGAACGAACTCAAGGCACTGCACGTGTCTGAAGTGCTCAAACAAGCCGACGCACTCGAAGTTGAAAACACCGGTCGAATGCGCAAACAAGAGTTGATGTTTGCCATCATCAAAAAACGCGCCAGAGCGGGGGAACAAGTTTTTGCCGACGGCGTGCTGGAAATTTTGCCCGATGGCTTTGGTTTTCTCAGAAGCCCGGACACGAGCTTTACAGCCAGCACCGACGACATCTACATCAGTCCCTCCCAAGTGCGGCGATTCAATTTGCACACGGGCGACATGATCGAAGGCGAAGTGCGCATCCCCAAAGACGGCGAGCGTTATTTTGCGCTCACCAAGCTTGACAAGGTCAATGGTGACTTGCCAGAGAACAACAAGCACAAGATCATGTTTGAGAACTTGACGCCCTTGTTCCCCAAAGAGCAAATGCGCTTGGAGCAAGACATCAAGACCGAGGAAAACATCACCGGGCGCATGATCGACATCATTGCCCCCATTGGCAAAGGACAACGCGCCTTGCTCGTGGC
>CAISQQ010000494.1 GCA_903887655.1 uncultured Burkholderiales bacterium | reverse complement strand
GTATTTAAACAAACAAGAAATTCACAATTTAGAGCCAGACCTCAGGGTGTTGGGGGCATTGTTGTCGCCCAGCACGGGTATTTTGGACAGCCACGCCTTGATGTTGAGCTTACAAGGAGACATTGAGCGCCTCGGTGGGCACGTGGTGTTGGAGGCACCTGTCACCCAAGTGCGTTTGGAGGAGGGGTCTGAAGCGACGGGTGCAACCTTGACCACTCAAGATGGAACTGAAATCAAGGCCCGCGTGGTTGTGAATGCCGCGGGTCTAATGGCCCCGAAAGTCGCTCGGTGGTTTCACGGTGCAGAGGCGGCATTTCTTCCACAGGCTCATTACGCCAAGGGCAATTATTTTGCACTCAATGGGCGCAGTCCTTTCAAGCGACTGATTTATCCGGTGCCGCAAGCGGCTGGATTGGGGGTGCATTTGACCTTGGACTTGGCTGGCAGGGCAAAATTTGGTCCAGATGTTGAATGGGTCGAGGATCCAGACGATTTGGTGGTGGATCCCAAGAGAAGTCATTTGTTTTATGAAGCGATCAGGCAGTATTGGCCCGATTTACCCGATGATTCCCTGGTGGCCGGCTACAGCGGTATTCGGCCCAAAATCAATTCAAAAGATGAAGAAGCCGCAGATTTTCTGATTCTTGGCCCTCAGGTTCACCAGGCCAAAGGCGTGGTGCATTTGCTGGGCATCGAGTCGCCAGGACTCACCAGCTCACTCGCGATCGCTCGGCAAGTGGTCAAAGAAATGAACGCCGATTAAGCGTTGCTTAATTGTTGACTATATAGCCGCGCGATTGAAGACACGCTTTGTTGTGGGATGCAAGTTTGTTTTCGATGCTGCGAATGGCATAGTTGGACCCCGTGATACCGCCGACCAACAAAGATGCAGTTCGGTCAGTGCTGGCCAATGCACCAAACAAGACGCCCGAAAGTACGCCATAGGCCAAGTCCATTTCTAAAGTTTCTTCGGGTTCGGCCTTGACTTTGGCATACGCTTCGCATTCACGGACATCTTTGGGGTTGACTTTGATCAAACCCTCAAAGGTATTGATGTCAGCGCGGTAAGGCTGTACAGCGCAAGCACTCGCCAAAAGGGCGACGCCAATGAGGGTGGAGATGGTGAGTGCTTTCATGGCTTAATAGGCGTAGCCAACTTGGAACTTGATCACGGGAAAGAAACGAAGGGCAGAAACGCTGGTGCTCAGCTTTTGATTTTGGGCGCTGAGGTTGTCGCTAAAGCCAGGCAGTTGAGACAATCCTGGGGTTGCTTTGATGACGCCATCCATCTTGCCAAAGTCAAACCCCATGTCGGTGCTGAAGCGCAAACCCGATATGGAGGCAACATTTCCAAAGCCCCAACCCATTCCCAAATATGGCATGGTGGTGGGGAAACTGATGGTGGCCGTGATCCCTTGGCCCGAATTGATGGGGTAACTTTGTCCGTTGAGCGTGAGTCGTCCCGCAGTCGGGTTGGCCGTCAAGGTCACACTGGTGGGCTTGAAGTTGATGCCTGTTGACAAATGAAACGATGATTTCCAAGGTGAATAGTCGGCGTAAACAGCGGTGGTGCTCAAATTGAAATTACCGCTGTAGTTGATGCCATCTTGGTTGGTTTGAATCGACTTGTTCAAATTGGTGACTTCACCACGGATTAAGAATCCATTGGACATTTCCTTACCCAAGCCCAACCCAATCCCACCAGAACCAATGGCCGAATAAACCAACAAATTCTTCGATTGATCTTGCGAGAAACACTGTCCTTGAGCCAGGAATCCAATAAGAGCAATGCCCAAATAAGCAATTATTCGTGTGGGCTGACCGGTCAACGACAAAGATATCGAGTGGTCTTTAAAAGTGTTTTGCATGGTGTTATCCATCTTTGAAGTTCAGAAGCCGTTGTGGGATTGTTGGTAAGAATTGATTCAATTCAGGATAATTTCGTAAAAAAACGCTTAAGTTAAGCATCGACCCCAACCGTCAATAGTTGAATGCGAGTCCCGCAGCAAAATAAGAGCGCCTCGTGATGAAATAAGAG
>CAISQQ010000493.1 GCA_903887655.1 uncultured Burkholderiales bacterium | reverse complement strand
CCTCGAAGTCTTTTTGCATCCCATGAAGCTTCACTGGCGTGCCGGGGTCCAAGAGGCTCTCCACCCAGGGCGAAGTGCAGAGATTCTTCACGGTGAAGAGGTGATCGGCTGGCTCGGTGAGTTACACCCAGCCTTGACCCAGGCTTGGGAATTGCCCAAATCGCCCATTGTGTTTGAATTGGATTGGCAAGCTGTCTGCACCCGCCAAGTGCCAAGTTTTGCTGAGGTGAGTAAATTTCAAGCTGTCGAGCGCGATTTGGCCTTGGTGCTGACCCAAGACGTGACGCACGCGAGATTGATGCAAGAAGTTTGGAAGTCTCCCAGTGGCGGACTGCTCAAAGACGCGACCTTGTTTGATTTGTACCGACCCAAAGAGGGGAGCTTGGCCATGAGCATGAGCGAGCGGTCTTGGGCGGTGCGTTTGAGTTTGTCCAAGGAGGGCGCCACCCTCACCGAGCCAGAGATTGAAGCGTGCGTTGCCCAAATTTTGGTGCATTTGAGTGCTTCACTCGGTGCGCGCTTGCGGGCTTGAGAAGGCTGGCCAGGAGCGCTATCGCGCGGTGAATTGAAAGACGTAAAAACTGAATGCGAGTTTGTCTGAATCGACGAGCCAGTGCTTTGCCGACAAGATTGCTTTGCATGAAAGATTAACCCAGTGAGACCACCAGAGAATCGATATGGAACTTGCACTCAACACCCTCGAATCCCCAGCCCTCACCAAGGCCCAATTGGCTGAGTTGCTGTTTGAGCAAATTGGTCTCAATAAGCGCGAGTCCAAAGACATGATCGATGCGTTTTTTGATTTGATTGTGGAAAGACTTTTGGCGGGTGAAGATGTGAAAATTTCTGGGTTTGGTAACTTTCAATTGCGCACCAAAACGCCGCGCCCAGGTCGCAACCCCAGAACGGGTGAGGCCATCACGATACAAGCCAGACGTGTGGTGACATTTCACGCCAGTCAAAAACTCAAAGACATGATTCAAAATCCATCGGCCTCTTAACCCTTTAGCATTCATGCCTTTTTGAGCGGTGTTTTCAAGCCGCAAATGAGCTCGCTTCATTAGCACAATTGCACAATTGCTCACACCCCTGAAGCGGTGTTAATACCTAAATATTTTTACAAATTTAGCTGGCTTTTTTCTGGGCTTCGTGTAATCTCACCCCTCCGTTTAGAAAGCCACAGACCCAAGCGTTTGAGTGACCGATTTCATGTCGATAGATTTGCCCACCATTCCTGCCAAGCGTTATTTCACCATTGGAGAGGTGAGTGATTTGTGTGGCGTCAAGCCCCACGTTTTGCGCTACTGGGAGCAAGAATTCACGCAACTCAGACCCATGAAGCGACGCGGCAACCGTCGCTACTACCAGCACCACGAAGTGCTCATGATCCGCCGCATCCGCGACTTACTCTACGACCAAGGCTTCACCATCAGTGGTGCTAGAAATAAATTGCAAGAGATTGTCCAAGTCGAAAAGGACAAAAAACGCTCGGGCTTGATGATGCTCAGTGGCATGGAGGTTTTTGAGCCTGATCAAGACGTTGATGAGAGTAAATTGGTTGATGCGTGGACCGCCTCAGGGATTTTGAGCGACCCACCCCAGCTCAAACTCCTCATGCGCGAACTCAGAGAAATTCGCCAGTTGTTGATCTGAATAAACTGCTGCACGTGCAGCACAATTGCCCTCCAGATCGGGTTATAATCGTGTCTTCGGCGTGTAGCGCAGCCTGGTAGCGCACTTGCAGGGGGTGCAAGGGGTCGCGAGTTCGAATCCCGCCACGCCGACCAATGCATATGAGGGTTAGTAGATTAGTTTCTACTAACCCTTTTGTCTTTGGCGCCATGCCTTTGGCCTGGGCCCTCTTGGTCTTGAGCCTCACCGATGAAGGATTTGCCAAGGCGATCAGTGCGTGACGCCTTGATGGCGCAGCGCCTCCAGGGCCTTGATGGCAAGCGCCACCCCTTCTTCTTGTTTCATCTGCCGTGAAAGCGCCAGAGCTTGTTGTTTAATCTCAGGGTGTTGGGTGATGCTCTCAATGGCCTGGACAAGACGCATGCTGCTCATTTTCTCGCGCACCATAGGACGCGCGCCCACTCCCAGGCGCCTCACCTCGTATCCCCAAAAAGGCTGGTCTGCGATGTGGGCCACGATGACGCTGGGAACACCTGCCAAGAGACTGGCTTGTGTGGTGCCCGCGCCGCCGTGGTGAATGATCACCGCGCAGCGCGGAAAAATCGTTCGGTGGGGAGCGCGCCTGAGCACCAAGATGGTGCTGGGTGTGTTGATCGTTTCATGCGCGGCCAAGGGCAGTTGAAAAATCGCCCGCGCCCCCAAGGTCTGGACCGCTTCGCTCCAGATGTCAAAGACCTCGCGCCAAGACGCGTCGTCGGCTGTCAGCATGCTGCCAAAGGTGAAGTACAAAGGCGCCTGTCCTTGGCTTAAAAACGCCTCGGTCTCGGGGCTCAAGGGGTCGCTTTGCTCACCCTCTGCGAGGTTGAGAAAGCCGCACACTTGGTAGCGCTCGGGCCAGTCGCTCGGTGCTTGGCACACAGCCGGGCTCACTGCAATCAAGTTCAGCGCCGGGTTGCTCCAAGCCTGGGTCAATACGTCTTTGTAGGGTGGCAAAGCGTGGCTGACTCGCAAACGATTGATCTGGGCTAAAAAGGTGCGGTTGATCAACCACTGCGCGAGCCGCCACCAAAGTGGGTTGGCCCACGCTCCCACATCCATCGCCCCAAACGGGGCCAGGTGCTTGGAGGGCAAGATGTTGTGCACGGGGTAGAGTGTGGCCACTGGAACGCCACTGAGCTCAGCGGCAACTTGCGTTGGGTAGCAAAAGATGTGGCGAACCAAGAGATCACAATCGGTGCACAACGTTTGTGCCGCTTCAAACATGACGGCTTGAGCGGGGTGAAAAAAATAGTCATTGATGATCTTCAACTGCTTGACTGGGTTGCGCAAGGCCTTGAACGCCAGTCGCATCTTGTCGATTCTGTCCGCACTGGGCAGCTTCGGGTTGGGCGCGAGCATGAGCTCAAAACCGTTTCGCGCGGCCACTGGCGCATAGTCTCGCTCACTCACCTCGGTGATGCACAAGGTGACCTGGTGGCCCGCCTTGACCAAGCCGCTGGCCAACGCTAAAAAGGGCTGTACATCGCCTTCACTGCCCCAAGTTTGGAGTCCGATCTTCATGGTTTGACCCGCCTGTTGGTGTGCGCCGCGCTCAACGCTGTGGCGCTCTAGGGGCACCGTCATGCACTTGCGGCTGACCAAAAAGCAGGTCAAACCCCCAGGTGTATAAAAACGTGAAGACCAAAAAAAAGGCAAACAAGGCCAAGTCCATGACGAAGGCTTGCGCATAGCCAATTTCAAACCACCAGGCAAACAACAGCACAAAGCCCACCAAGAGCGGCACCTCAAAACCCACCGCATGCGCCACACGCCGCCAAACCGTTCTCGCTGTCGAGCGTTGTCGCGCTTCCCAGGCCTCAAAGCCCACATTGAAGACCCAGTTCCAAGCGACCGCGATGGCCGAGCAGGTCAAACCCATGACGCTGGCGTGAGAGATGCTTTGCTCAGACAAAAGAGACAGCCCCAAGCTTGAGCAGGTGATGGCCATCGCCTCAAAGCTCAGGACAAAAAGCACGCGCCTGGGCCAGCCTTGCAGTGAATAAACCCAAGGGGTGCGAACCACCAAGGGAGGCGGGGACGTCGGTGGGGCAGAAGTGGGGGGTGTGGACATGATCATGGCATTATCGCCAATAAGAGCTTGTGTGGGGCATGAAGTGCCGCGCAAACGCCGAGATTTTCTAGCGCCTCACGCCCGGTGACTCAATGGGCAGGCCCTCACCGCGGAAACTCAAATAAAGCTCAAGCTCCATGAGCTCCTCTGAGCCAAAGGCCCAAATCTCGGCTTTGACGCCTGACAAACAAGCGCGCAAGCGTTTTTGCAAGGACCCCATCTTTTGCCACTCTAGCCGGTAGGCTGGGTAGGCATGGGGTTGGCCTTGGCTGATGGTCTCCCCGCCCAGATGTTGTCCGGCATTTTGCGTGTGACAGTGCATGCAGGCCAAGTTGTTTTGCCCCATTCGTGTTTCATAGCGCGCTTGTCCTCGCGCGAGTGCCGCCTCGAGCGACGACTGGCGATTTCGCTGCAGCACCATCCCTCGCGAGGCCAGGCTCACGAGTGCCGTGAGGCCCAGCAACTCATCACTCTCATGGGCGAGTGCTGGGCGATGCTGGCGTTGGGTGCGGCAGGCGTTGATTTGACCCTCTAAATTGATGAGGCGCGCGTTGTTGTTGTCCCAGCGTGGGTATTTCATGGCAACGCCTCGCATGCTGCGCTGCCAGTCGTGGTGACAAGACGCGCAGGAGGGCTGCTCTGCGCTGCTGCCAACACGCTCTGAACCCGCGCCCTGAAGAGGGCCAGAACCAGCGCCTTCGCTCCAAAGTGCAAGGCCTTGGTCGATCCACAAAAAGGCTGGGTTCAAGCTGTCATCGGCCTGTGTGGCGCGCAAGTCCGCACTGGCAAAGCTGATGCCTGAGCGCATGCGCTCAGGCGCGATGACACCAGGTCCCGTCAACACCTGCGCGTGCAAGACGCTGGGCCCCAAGCCCCATCCCACATAAAAGAGGAGCGCCATCGCCCAGCGCGCGACGGGCAGGCGGTTGGGTCGGGGCATGGGTGAAGTCAAGGGTGAAGTCAGGGGTGGGGTTGATGAAACGTTGGAGTCAATCCGGGTCAAAACGGTAACCGTGAAAAAAGGGGCCTACAAAGGACGGCATGGCCCACCATCTCAAGCCTTCAAGTTGATAAATTGCACAGCACGCGCTCCACACCCATTTTGCCCGCGTCGTCTTCCCACTTCAATTGCAGCCAGCCACTCTTGGGCAAGACCACGCTCCATTGTAAGAAAGGGTTGGCGGAGGTGCCTGTGCCCAGTTCACCCGAGATGAGAGGCAGTCCGTCCAGATCCAGGCTGAACGACTTGATCACGTTTTTAGCGATGGCGGCTCCCGAGATGTCGTAGCGAAAACCAGTTTCCATGGGGTGCTGGATGAGGATGCGAATGTCGATTTTTTGCCCCAGCTTGGGGTTTTGAGGCAAGATAATTCGAGCCGTCATAGGGAAGCGTCCAAACAAGCCGATTCGGTGACTTCCACGCT
>CAISQQ010000492.1 GCA_903887655.1 uncultured Burkholderiales bacterium | reverse complement strand
GGTGCTGAGCTCCACGCCCGCCTCTCGCAGGCGAAAACTCAAGGTCCCCAGCACCAAGAGCAAGGGCACCCCGGCCGAAAACCCAAGGCACAGCATGCGCAGACTCGCCCCACTGCCATACCAAGCCAAACTCGCGCGCCAGCTCGGCGCTGCAGGCTTGGGACCTGCCGCATTGGGATCGGGCTGGGGTGGGGATGAGGTCGGTGTGGTCATCAGCGGGGGCAGGCGGCTGGGTCGTGCACAGCCAAGGCCGTAAAAAGGAATGGGCCATTGTCCCTCAAATGCGGTGTCAAATGGCGAGCGTGTTGGGATAAGATTCACCGCCCCCATTCGATCCAAAACCACCTCCTGGTATGCCCCACGCCCTTCGCTCATTCATGCAGCTGCCCAAGTCCATGAGGACCCAGGCCGTGGCTTGGTGTGGGTGCCTGTGCTGGTCTTTGTTTTGGTGCGTGCCGCTGCCGGGCATGGGCACCTTCTCTGCCGCCTGGGCTCAAACAGCGCCCACCCCAGCAGGCCATGCCAGCCTTGGCGTGGCGGGCGCCTTGTCGCCCATCCCCACTTGGGTGGAGTTGGCCATGCGCTTGGTGCCCCGTGGGCCCTTGGAGGAACAAGCCTCGAGCGACTACGCTCAAATCATTTTGCGCGCTCAGATGGGTGGCACCTTGGTGTCGTCCACCAACGAGCGGGTGTTGTCATTGAGGCAAGTCACCCAAAGGCTGATCCAAGAAGCGCCGCGCTGGAGCCCGATGGCCTCGAGTTGGCGCTGGGAGGTCAATTTGGTGAGGGATCCCCAAATCAACGCGTTTTGTATGCCGGGGGGCAAGGTGGTGGTGTACACGGGGCTGATGCAAAACTTGGGGCTCAGTAGCGATGAGCTGGCGGTGGTGATCGGGCACGAGATGGCGCACGCGTTGCGGGAGCACGCGCGTCAACGCGCGGCCAAGGGGCTGGCGGCGCAAGGTGTCACTCGAAGCGTTGGCGTGGTGGCCTCCGGCGTGTTGGGGGTGGATCCGCGCTTGACCGACCGCTTGGCCTTGCAAGGCGCCAATTTATGGACCTTGAAATTCAGTCGCGAAGAAGAAACCGAAGCCGATTTGGTGGGGATTGATTTGGCCGCGCGCGCGGGCTTTGATCCCCGTGCGGGACTGACGCTGTGGCGCAAAATGGCCCAACGCCAAGGTCGTGAAGGCGCGCAGTGGCTCAGCACCCACCCCAGCCATGAGAACCGCTTGCGTGACATTGAGCGCCACTTGCCCTTGGTGATGCCCCTCTTTGAGCAGGCTCAGCACCTGGAGCGGGTCAAGACCTACCACCTCGACGAGTCAGACCGCCCCCGCCAATGAGCGCTGAGCGCTCGTCCCTCGTCCCTCGTCCCTCGTCCTCAAGTGCCGCCAACGTAGGGGTTGGTCTGGCGCTCCCGCCCAAAACTGCTCTCGGGCCCATGCCCGGGGATAAAAATGGTGTCGTCACCCAGGGGCCAGAGCCGCTCGGTGATGCTGCGAATCAAGGTGTCGTGGTCCCCTTGAGGAAAATCGGTGCGACCGATGCTGCCAGCAAACAGCACATCCCCCACAAAGGCGCGGTTGAGGCTCTCCGAATAAAAAATCACGTGGCCAGGCGTGTGCCCCGGGCAGTGTCTCACCAAGAGCGTGTGAGGGCCCAGTGCCACCTCATCGCCGTCGACGAGCCAGCGTGTGGGCACAAAGGTTTGCGCGTTCTCAAACCCGTAGCGCGCACCTTGGGTGGGCAGGAGGTCGATCCAAAACTGGTCCCCCCGGTGCGGTCCGGTGATGGGCAAGTTCAGGGCTTGGGCCAAAGCGCCCACGGCGCCGGCGTGGTCAATGTGCGCGTGGGTGACCCAGATGTGACGCAGCGTGAGGCCGTGGTGCTGCACGCGCGCGAGCAGCTGCTCGAGGTCGCCACCCGGATCGATGAGGGCCGCGTCGAGCGTGTCGGTGCACCAAATGAGCGAGCAGTTTTGCTCAAAAGGGGTCACGGGGATGGTTTCGTAGCTGAGCATGGGGGGTCAATGGGGATCAATTCGGGTCAATTGGGGGCAGATGGGGTCAAAGGTCCATCAAGACAAAAAGAAATGCCGATGAAATGACTAGAGTTTGAAATCATAGTCCACCCCCAGCGGGGCGTGGTCAGAGAAGCGTTGCTCTTTAAACACAAAGGCGCTTTGGGCGAGTTGGGCCAAACCCGGGGTGGCCAGTTGGTAGTCGATGCGCCAGCCGACATTCTTGGCATAGGCTTGACCGCGTTGACTCCACCAGGTGTAGGCCTCCTCGCCCTGCTCGGGATAGAGTTGACGGTAAACATCGACCAAGCCCGTGGTGTCGATCAACTGCGTGAGCCACGCGCGCTCTTCGGGCAAAAAGCCCGAGTTCTTGAGGTTGCCCTTCCAGTTTTTCAAGTCAATCGGGTGGTGGGCAATGTTCAAGTCCCCCATCAAGATGAACTCCCGCTCTTGGGACAGGGCCAACAAATGGGGATACACGATGTCCAAAAAAGCGTACTTGGCGCTTTGGCGATCGTCACCACTCGAGCCACTGGGAAAGTAGGCGCTGATCAAGCTCACGCGCCGGTCTTTGCGGTCAAAGCGCTTTTCGATCCAGCGCCCCTCGAGGTCAAAGACGGGGTTGCCCAGCCCGACCACGATCTCGGTGGGCTGGGTGTGGGTGTACAGACCCACGCCCGAATAGCCTTTTTTTTCGGCATGGTGAAAGTGGCCCGTCAGGTGCTGGCCTTGAAGGTTCAGGGCCACTTTCATGTCCTCGCTCATGTCGGCGTCTTGGGCTTTGAGTTCTTGCACACCGACAGCGTCGCAGTCTTGGGTTTGCAGCCAGTTAAAAAACCCCTTGCTGTGGGCCGATCGCACGCCGTTGAGGTTGGCCGAGATGATGCGCATAAAGAGTCTTGGGGTGGGTCGTGTTGATGGTGAGCCGTGAGGTTTTCAAACGGCAGCGGCTGAAGCGGCCTGGCCGCAGGGGCTGATTTTAGGGGGGATTGGGGCCAGAGCGTTTGTTTTCCATCAGCCTACGGGGGTGCATTTAAAAATAGCCTGGGCCCCAGAAGCCTCCTCGCCTTGGAAAGTGGGCACTCGGGGGCACTAAAATGCCCAAGAAAGCTGAGAACGCTGAGCGCTGAGACCCCCGAGACCCTAGTGGCCCGGGTGGGTCTCACACGACTGAAGACGAGCGCCAATGCAAATCGATGCAAATCGATGCCACTGATAGCGATTGACATTGAAATGGATGTTTGATGAACCCCCTCCCGCAAGACCCCCAGGCCGCGGCCCAATC
>CAISQQ010000491.1 GCA_903887655.1 uncultured Burkholderiales bacterium | reverse complement strand
GGATATTTTGGCCAAAGATTTTGGTAAAAAAACAGCCTTCATGGATCTCGACCTCCAGTGCGGTGACGCTGCCTACTATGTCTCCGCAGGCCCCAACCAATCAGACATCGCCGAGCTGACCCGACAAATTGACCGCCTGGATGCCAAGCTACTCAGCAACAGCATGCTGCACATTGGACCGAATTACGACATGCTGTCGGCACCTGAAGAACCCGAGGCCAGCTATGCCATGAGTGTTGATCAATTGGAACGTTTGCTGAATTTGGTGGGCGTCAATTACGAGCGTGTGGTACTGGACTTAGACCGTGTGTTGGACCCACTGACTATCAAAGCACTGGACATGAGTGACGTGGTGTATTTGGTCATGGAGAACTTGCTGCCCTTTGTTCGCGACGCCAAACGGTTGGTCGCCAAATTCAGAGCTCTGGGTTACTCCGATGAAAAAGTTCGCATTGTGGTGAATCGGTACGAAAAGAACGGCACCATTGATGTGGCACAAATTGAAATGGCGGTAGGCCTCAAAGTCAGCCACACCATTCGCAGCAGCTTCGCCGATGTGGCACAGGCCATCAATACCGGCGTCCCCATCACCGATGTCAACCCCAGCAATACCATCGTGAGCGTTTTGCGGGAAATGGCACGTGAATTGGATGGCACACAAGCCCATCGAAGCCAAAATTGGATCGCCCGCCTCTTGCACACGCACGACTGACCATGGTTACAGCACTTCCCCGCATCGAGGCCATCAAGTCCAAAATTCATCAAAAGATTTTGGGTCTGGTCGATTTGCGCACGATGGAAAGCATGTCGGCCGATCAATTGCGCAACGACCTTAAAAGGTTGACCGAGCACTTGCTGGATGAAGACAGCATCGCCATCAATGAAGCAGAACGCAAGGTGGTGGTACAAAGCATTCAAAACGACATGCTTGGCTTGGGCCCCATTGAACCGCTGCTGGCGGATGCCACAGTGTCTGATATTTTGGTCAATGGGCCAGGACGCGTTTATGTCGAGCGACATGGCAGGCTAGAGGTGACCGATGTGACCTTTGACAACGATGCACACTTATTGCGCATCATCGACAAAATTGTCTCGCGTATAGGACGCCGCGTGGATGAGCTCAGCCCGATGGTAGACGCACGTTTACCAGACGGGTCCCGCGTCAATGCCATCATTGCGCCTCTGGCGCTTGATGGCCCGGTGCTGTCCATTCGACGCTTTTCGGTGGTGCCTTACGGCATGGACGACTTGGTCAAATTCGGCACCCTCACACCCGAAATGGCTGAGTTGATCTACGGCTTGGTCAAGGCCAAGGTCAACTTGCTGGTGTCTGGCGGGACAGGCTCGGGCAAAACCACCTTGCTCAATGTGATCTCTGGTGCGATACCGCCCAACGAGCGCATCATCACCATCGAAGACGCTGCTGAACTGCAACTGCAACAACCGCACGTGGTGCGCTTGGAGTCACGCCCCCAAAATATCGAGGGAAAAGGCGAAGTCACGCAACGCGCTTTGCTGCGCAACAGTCTGCGCATGCGACCTGATCGAATCATCTTGGGTGAAATTCGCGGCGCAGAAGTGCTCGACATGCTGCAAGCCATGAACACCGGTCATGAGGGATCCATGACCACCATTCACGCCAACACCCCGCGTGACGCACTCACGCGCTTGGAACACATGATGAGCATGGCGGGCATGCAGGTTAGCCCACGCACGATGCGACAGCAAATCAGTGCAGCACTCTCAGTGGTGATTCAAATTTCACGCCTGTCGGATGGCAAACGAAAAATCACGAGTCTGCAAGAAATCACAGGGGTAGAAGGCGATATCGAAAGCATGCAAGAGATTTTCAAGTTCGACCAAACCGGCGTAGATGCCACAGGGGCGGTACAGGGAAGATTTCTTGCCACGGGCATTCGGCCTAAATTTGAGCAACGTCTTCGCACACGGGGCGTGAGCCTGCGAGAAGACTTGTATGACCCGACCCGCAACAGAGGCTGAACCATGAACTGGAATTTCATGGCGTTTTTAGGACTTGTGCTGCTGGCGGTGAGCTTGTTCATTGCGGGTGTGCTGCGGTTTTGGAGCACGTATTGGGGCGAAAACGCCTCGATCATCAAACAACGGCTTCGAACCATCACCGGGGAGTTGAGCTTGGACAATCCCTCGCTGGTGAAAAGCCGTTTGCTCAGTAGTTTTCCACCGCTTGATGGGCTGTTGAGAATAATTCCTCATGTGGAAGCACTGGATGTGTTTCTGACGCAAGCGGGAATCGCCATGAACATGGGTAATTTCTGCATCGCTTGTGTCCTGCTTAGCCTTGGCGCTGGGCTGACGTCACTGATGTTGGGTTTTGGATTGGGCTTCTCGCTGCTCATGGGCGTGATGCCCGTTTTGGTCTGGCTGATGTACCTGCAACACCTTCGGCGAGATCGAGTGTTTCAAATTGAGGCGCAACTGCCAGACACCTTGGACTTGATGGCCCGTGCCATGCAAGCCGGACATGCATTTTCAAGCGCACTGCTCATCGTGGGTGCCGAGGGCACTCACCCCATACGGGGTGAGTTTCAGACAACCTTTGATGAAATCAACTTTGGCATTTCAACCGATGCCGCGTTGCAGCACCTCACGAAGCGGGTTGCCAGCAGTGATTTGCGCTTTTTTGTGGTGGCGGTCTTGATTCAGCTCGAAACCGGCGGCAACTTGACTGACATATTGAAATCACTGGCAACGTTGATTCGTGATCGCCAACGCATTGCGGGCAGCGTGCGTGTGCTG
>CAISQQ010000490.1 GCA_903887655.1 uncultured Burkholderiales bacterium | reverse complement strand
GCTCTTGATACCGAGGCGACGTTTAGACAAAAGCTTCTTCAAGAAGTAGCTTCTCCCTTTCATTCAAGTCTGATAGAGAACGCATTGCCAATTCATCGCCAGTGGGCAGCATTCAACATGGATATCTTCTCGCTGGCTTACAACACGCGAACGATAGCCAAAGAAAATTTACCAACTAGATACGAAGACTTGGCAATGCCACAATGGAGAGGTCAACTAGGCATTGAATCCGATGACAGCATCTGGTATGGGGCTTTGCTCAATGAGTTGGGTGAGGCCAAGGGAAAGGCGCTATTTGAAAAAATAATGACCAACCAGGGGGTCTCCATTAGAAAAGGACATTCCTTGCTCGCAACCATGGTGGCATCTGGAGAGGTGCCTATGGCCTTGGATGTCTACAACTGGAATCCTGAACAACTCAAGAGAAAAGGCGCGCCCATAGAAGTGGCATGGCTAAGCCCAACTTTGGCATTGCCCTCGGCTGTGGCAATATTGAACAAAGCGCCACATCCCTATTCGGCCTTGCTCTTTTACGATTATGTCTTGAGCGAAGGTCAAAAATTTGTGGCTGAGGCTGGTTATGTGCCAACCAACAATCGCTTTGCTTCAGCTTATTCGACAGTAAAATACAAAGTGATAGATCCTGGTTTTGCTGCCAATCAGCAAGAGCGTTGGCAAAAGTCATATGCAGAGCTTTTATCCAAAAGAAATCAGTGAGTCCCCGAGCATTTCTTACCAGCTTCCATTTCATGAAATCCAACTGTCTCGATTTGAGTCTTGCCCTATCTGATAATCACTACACTCGACCGCTTTTGCAGGGTCGGGTGTGCCCGCAGGGGGTGCGTTTCTTGCCCACTTCGGTTCATCCTTCTGAGATGTTTTGGAGGCAATTGAAGTACGCTGACTTCGATGTCTCTGAGATGTCATTGTCCTCGCTGTTCATCGCCACTTCAAAAGGTGATACGCGATGGGTTGCCTTGCCCATTTACACATCACGCACTTTTTTCCAGACCTGGATTTTGAAGCGCACTGATCGCGGCATCGATTCTCCAAGTGATTTAAAGGGAAAGAGAGTTGGTGTTCCTGAATATCAACAAACAGCGGCTCTTTGGTCAAGAGGGATTTTGCAAGACGAATTCGGTGTAGCTGCAAAAGACATCGAGTGGTACATGGAACGCGGTCCTCAGATGAGTCATGGAGGATCAACTGGATTTGTGCCTCCTTCAGGGGTTGTGCTTCATCAAATTCCTTCTCACACCAACATTGGAGAGATGTTGATCAAGGGCGATCTTGATGCAACACTTCTATATCTTCCACATAAAAATTTAGTCGATCGATCAACCCTGGATGTACTCAGTTATCCTTTCATCAAGCCATTGTTTGAACATCCATTTCAAGAAACCAAGCGTTATTTTGAGAAAACAGGCCTTTTCCCGATCAACCACACCGTTGTCATGAAAAGAGAATTGTATGAAAAGGAACCTTGGCTGGCCCTCAATATCTTTCACGCGTTCCAAGCAGCCAAAGAAGAGGCAGACAAAGACGCTGTCGAAGCCATACAGTCCATGCTGGAAACGGGAAAACTACTCACTGATCCCTTGAGCGAGAAATCGTGGATGAATCAAGCCAAAACTTATGGCATGAAAAACTCCAGGCCCGTGATTGAGAAAATCGCAGGTTATATTCACCAGCAAGGACTGACCGACAGGGTAGTCTCTGTCGAAGAGGTTTTTGCCAAATCAACACTAGATATCTGATTTTTGAAAGTTCATTCCCATGAGATCAATTGAAATTGAAGGCGTCACTCACGGTGCAACTCCAATTCCAATGGGGGCCAGAGTCGGAAATATGTTGTTTTCCTCAGGCATCATGGGCAAGGACCCAAAAACCGATGAATTACCAAAGGATGCCGAATCCCAAGCAAAATTCATCTTTGAGAATTTAAAAACACTTCTTAGAAATGGCGGCGCCAAACTTGAACACGTGGCTCATGTCAAGGCATATGTCAAAGACAATGCTTATCGACAAGCGCTAAATGATGAGTGGATCAAATGTTTCCCCGACCCTCACGATAGACCTGCTCGTCACACCATGCTATTTGATTTACCCGGCGATATGCTGATTCAAATTGAAGTTGTAGCCGTGATAGCCTGATGATTTCCAAATATTTTCAATTCAAGGATAACAAGTGATAATCGATTGCCATGGTCATTTCACGACCACACCCGCTCGCGTCATGGAGTTTCGTGCTCGACAAATTGAGCATTTTAAGAAAACCGGCAATAGCATTGCTGAGGATCCGCCTCACATCACAGATGAAGAGATTCATGCTGCCATTCACGACAATCAGCTGAAAGTCATGAAGGAGCGGGGTGTTGATCTCACGATTTTCTCGCCTCGCGCTTTGGGCATGGATCACCAGTTTGGCAATGAAGAGACCAATGTGATTTGGGCTCGCTATTGCAATGACTTGATTCACCGTGTTTGTAAAATGTTTCCTGATCATTTTGCTGGTGTTTGTCAATTGCCTCAAGTGACTGGACAAAAGCCGGGTCAAGCGGTTTTTGATGAGCTTGATCGCTGTATCAATGATTTGGGCTTCATTGGTGCTAACTTGAACCCAGATCCATCTGGTGGCAACTGGAGCGATCCTCCACTTTGGGATAAAGACTGGTGGTATCCCTTGTTTGAGAGGTTTGTACACCTAGATATTCCTGTGATGATTCACGTGAGTGGATCTTGTAACCCGCATTTCAATGCTGTCGCCACACATTACATCAATGGTGATACAACAGCCTTTG
>CAISQQ010000489.1 GCA_903887655.1 uncultured Burkholderiales bacterium | reverse complement strand
CTTTGTTAATCAGTCCTTGGAGTTATTCCACCTACCGTGGATCTTGAGTTGAAGGCCCAAGTTTGCAATGGCACTTGATCAAGAAACTTCACTCAATTGCTGAGAACTCTCAGGTCTGTAACATTTTTATTCACTGTTTAGAAAACCAATCATGTCAGAAGTCACCAACACCGTTCGTTTCGCCCTTGATGGACAAATTGTTGAGGTCAAAGGAGAGCGACGCACCACCACGGTGCTCAATTATTTACGCGAAGAGCTTCGTCGCACCGGGACCAAAGAGGGCTGCGCTGAGGGCGACTGTGGTGCCTGCGTGGTATTGGTTGGCGAGTTGAACGAGAATGCCTCGGCCATTGATTACGTCCCCGTCAACTCGTGTTTGCAGTTGCTGCCGACCCTTGACGGCAAGGCCTTGAAAACAGTGGAGAGTTTGTCCGCTGGCAGCCAGCTCCAACATCCGATTCAAGAGGCCATGGTGAGCTGTCACGCTTCCCAATGTGGTTTTTGCACACCTGGCATCGTCATGAGCTTGGTGCACATGGTGCAAGTCACTCCAAAGCCCTCTAGGCAAGACATCACCGATGCATTGAGTGGCAATTTGTGCCGATGCACGGGCTATAAACCCATTGTTGAAGCTGCTCAAAAAGCCTGCGACAGCGCCGCCTCGCTCAGTCTTCAAGATCCAAGAGATATCGAGCTTTTAAAGCAAATCAAAAGAAGCGACCAACCCACTTTGAGCCTGGAAGGTGAGATCATTGTGCAGCCGGTGGTGAGAACTCGCAAAGGCAATGAGTTTGTCTCCCCAAGCACCTTGGCTGAGCTGTCTCACTACATGCTCCAGCACCCTGAGGCCACCTTGCTCGCGGGCAGCTCCGAGATCGGTCTTCAGGTGAACAAAGATTTTGTGAGACCCGATCACTTGGTCTACATTGGGCATGTCAAAGAGCTCCAAGCCGTCAAAACGCTGCCCACCCATTGGCAAGTGGGAGCAGGCGTGGGCCTACAAGAGGTGATGAATTTGTGCGCCAAGGAATTGCCCGATTTTGCTGAGGTCCTTCGACGCTTTGGCTCGCCGCCAATTCGATACACGGCCACTTTGGCGGGCAACATTGCCAACGGCTCCCCCATTGGTGACAGCATGCCGTGTTTGATGGCTTTGGGCGCTCAGGTGGGACTCAGGCGAGGCGATAAGTCAAGGTTAATTGCGCTTGAGAATTTTTACACGGGCCTGAAAAAAAATGTTCTGCAAGCTGGCGAATTCATCGAGTTTATTCAAATTCCTCGATTGAAGGCCCATGAGCATTTCGTGGCACACAAGGTGAGCAAACGCTTTGAACAAGACATTTCTGCCACCTGTGGCGCCATGTGTTACACGCTCAAAGATGGCAAACTCACCCAGGTGAGGTTGGCCTACAACGGCCTCACGCCTTTCCCGGCGAGAGCTCCCAAGATGGAGAAAGTTCTGGAGGGCAAGCGCCCAAGCGACGTCTTGGCCAGCGACTTGGATCGTGCCATTGCCGAGAGTTTCACTGCTCGCGATGGACTGCGAGCCTCTTGGGCTTACCGTGCATTGCTGGCCAGAAATTTGGTCTTGAAATTCATTCATCCTCTAGACATGGAAGTGAGCCCATCATGAATGCTCCCATCGCAATCAATCAATTAATGCAAGGCGACCAACAAGGCCGCGAGTTGGTGCACGAATCTGCCCATTTGCATGTGAGTGGTCAAGCGGTCTACACCGACGATTTGCCAGAGCTGGCTGGAACGCTTTACGCCGCCTTGGTGCTCTCGCCTGTTGCGCACGGTGAGTTGATTGGAACGGGTGTTGATAAGGCGGCCATTTTGGCCAAGCACGGTGTGGTGGCCGTCTACACCGCCCAAGACATCCCTGGCGAGAACAACTGTGGCCCCATCGTGCATGACGATCCCTTTTTGGCTGACAAAATCGTGCAGTATGTGGGCCAGCCGGTGGCCGTGGTGGTTGCTCGCGACATGCTCTATGCGCGCGAAGCCGCCAAAACCGCTCAGGTCTTGGTCAAAGAGTTGCCTGCCATCTTGACAATTGATGAGGCCATGAAGCAGCAATCCTTCATCATGCCAGCCAAGAGCATCACCCGTGGCACTCCCGATGCAGCCATTCAAAATGCGCCCCATCGTCTTCAAGGCCAAACAACGTGTGGTCAGCAAGAGCAGTTCTATCTGGAAGGTCAGGTGACCTATGCTGTGCCCAGAGAAGATGGTCAGTTGACCTTGTATGTCTCCACCCAGCACCCGGATGGTAACCAGCGTGAGGCCGCCGCAGCCCTCAACCTCTCCACCCACGATGTGGAAGTCATTTGCCGCCGCTTGGGCGGTGCCTTCGGTGGCAAAGAGGGACAGGCGAGTATTTTTAGTCAAAGTGCCGCCTTGGCCGCTTTCAAACTCAAGCGTCCAGTCAAGTTGCGTGTCAACCGCGACGACGACATGACCATCACCGGTAAGCGCCACGACTTCCGCATCGACTATGAAGTGGGCTTTGACGACCACGGCCGTGTCTTGGGCGCAGACATCACGCTCAGG
>CAISQQ010000488.1 GCA_903887655.1 uncultured Burkholderiales bacterium | reverse complement strand
TGGGCGCTGAGTTGCGCCAAGGCGGCTGGGTCCAGGCTCGATTTGCTGGGCTTTTTGTACTCCAAGACCCCCGTGAGTTGGTGCAGGCCCTGTGTTGAATCGGGGTCCAAGAGGTGCAAATAGCCCAAGAGCACCCGAATGCCGGCTCGAATCAAACGCGACTGCACGTTCTCGTCGCCGGTGAACATGGGGTGAAACATCGCCATGGGCAATCCTTGCGCACCCTCAGACAAGGGCCGAGCTTCACCGTCCCAACCCACGCCTGAGGGCACTGAGGGCACTGAGGGCTTGCCGGATTGTCCAGCATCGATCACACGCACTCTCCAGCCCCTCATGGCCAAGCTTCGGGCCACACTCGCGCCAGCGAGTCCTGCCCCAATGACCACACAACTGCGTTCAAGCTCGATTTTTTCTGGGGGGGTGGCTGCAAATCGGGGGTCTCTTGACCCAAGGTCTTGCGACGGCTGGGATAGGAGCCACGGGGGCTCATAAGTGGCGCGCAGCTGCTCGCGCTTTGGCGACAACCCCGGGGTGATCTCCACGCTAAAGCCAGCGGATTTCAAGCCCTCTTTGACGCCTTTGGCCACACTCCAGGTGGCCACTTTCGTGCCGATGCGGCAGTGCGCCGCGACCCCTTTGAGGGTCAAAGGGCTCCACATGTGCGGGTTTTTGAGCGGGGAGAATCCATCCAAATAGACAGAATCGAAGACCCCCACCAAGGATTTGAGGGCGTCTTGCACATCGGCCACGATCACGCTCAAGTGCACCCGACCGCCGCCCAAGATCAGTTTGTGAAACCCAGGCAAGAGGCCCCAATAGGCCTGGATGAACTCCTGGGCCAAGGCGTGAAGCTCAGGCCAGTCTTGCACGCTCAGCCACACATCTTGGGGCTTGACCGGGTGCGCCTCCACGCTCACGTAGTGAAGCATCTGGGGGGCCTGGGGGTCTTTTGACCAGGCCAGCCATGTGGCCAAAAAATTGAGCCCGAGCCCCAGACCTGTCTCCAAGATGCGCCACTGCGATTGGTTGCGCCACAGCGGGGCGTCGCCAACAAGACCGCAGCCCGACAAAAACACGTGGCGGGCTTGATCAAGACCGCCCAAGCCGTTGGTGCCACTCGAGCGGTAGATGTCGTTGTAGCGAGGATTAAAGGGCACCAGGCCTTCGGCCCGGCTGGAGGAGTCAGACCGATTCAGTAGAGCTTCTGGCCCTTGGGCTGCAAGTAGATGGGGGGCTTGTGGATCTTGGGCGGCTTTTGCAGCTTTTGCAGCCAAGGGGCGGGTTTGCCAAATGACCGTCTCAGCAGTGGGGCGCACAGTTCAAGCCCTCGATTGATAGACCTGGACCGAAGCAGCGATCTGGATCAAACCCCTTCGGGTCTTGCGAATGGAGAAAGGTCTCGCGGGGGAGGGGGCCTTAAGCGGCGGGCGGAGGAACATAGCCCTGGGCTTCGTCAGCACCATCACCAAAGAAGTGCTTTTCCATTTGGCGCGCCAAATACTGGCGAGCTCTCAAATCGGCCAAATTCAGGCGATTTTCGTTGACCAACATGGTTTGGTGCTTGAGCCAGTCAGCCCAGGCTTCTTTGCTCACCCCTTCCCAGATTCGCTTGCCCAACTCGCCCGGGTAGGGTGGGAAATCAAGTCCATCAGCGGCTTTGCCTAACTTGATGCATTGAACGGTTCTGGCCATGGGTGCAAATCCTTAAAAGTTGACTGAAGGCTGGCCCCATGCGGGGCGGCTCTCTAGAGAAAGTGGCATTGTAGTGTGGGAATGGCCTCGCGGTGGAGGCGCCCTTGCAAAGGGTCTCGATGCGGCCGGCACAAGCGGTGATGAGGCTTTGCAGGGGTTCCCAGCCGCTGGCAGGCCCAGTGAGCAGGTCAATTGATCCATAATCACAGGGTGGTCTGCAAAGACTTTTTTCCTGGGGGCCATCCCCTGGAGTCGATCAAGACGCCAAAGCGCACAGCGGGCCGTCCATTTTTTTTCGAGAACACCGATCTATGACTGAACATCAACGCGAGACGCCTGCGCCAGCGTCCAGCTCGGAGTCACTGGAGATACCGCTGCCGCATGGGCAGCCCAACTCACGCGGGTCTGCCCTTCATGATTGGGCGCGCCAAACGCTTCGTGATCATCCGAACCGCACCCTGGTCTTCATCGGCCTCATTCCCTTCGCACTCTTAGCGGTGGGACTGTATTTGCAGCATGTCGTGGGGCTCGAGCCATGCCCCATGTGCATCGTGCAGCGCTACATCATGCTGATCTTTGGCATCACGGCTTTTTTGGTGGCGGTGTCTCGCTCTCGCCAAATTCAAGGACTCGGCTTTTCGCTGTTGGCACTCGAGTCCATGGGGGGGGCCTATGTGGCTGCGCGACAAAGTTGGCTGCAGTGGTACCCGCCCGAGGTGGTGATGTGCGGTCGCGACTTCTATGGCATGATTGAGACTTTCCCCTTGAAGCGGGCCATCCCCATGATTTTCAAAGGCGGAGGCGACTGCTCGGTGGTGGATTGGACCTTCCTTGGTGGCAGTATTGCCAACTGGTCGTTTGTGGCCTTTGTCGGATTGGCCTTGTTGGCCCTCACTTGCCTACTAATTCTTTGGCGTGGCGTTGAACACACCCCTGAGAATTCAATGTCGCCCAACTCAACTCCCAAGCCTTCTTCACCATGAATCAACTCGAAGCTTTGAAGCAATACACCACGGTGGTGGCCGACACCGGGGATTTTCTTGAGCTCGTGAGTCTTGCCGCCCAAGATGCGACCACCAACCCGTCGCTCATTTTGAAGTCGGTGTTAAAGCCCCAGTACCAAGCACTGCTCGAGGACAACCGAGTGCGTTTCTCGCACGAGCCCTTGTCACTTCGCATGGACAGACTCATCGTGCGATTTGGCTGTGAGATTTTGGCGCATGTGCCTGGGCGCGTGTCCACCGAAATCGACGCCCGGTTGAGTTTTGATACCCAGGCCTGTGTCGAGCGTGCCCGCCAGATCATGCGGCTTTACGCCGAGGCGGGCATTGCCGCTGAGCGTGTGCTTATCAAAATTGCCTCGACCTGGGAGGGCATGCAGGCCGCTCGCGTGCTTGAAGCTGAAGGCATCCGCTGCAATTTGACCTTGCTGTTTGCTCTACCCCAAGCCCAAGTGTGTGCCAC
>CAISQQ010000487.1 GCA_903887655.1 uncultured Burkholderiales bacterium | reverse complement strand
TAAATTTGTGATCGGTGTGTGATGGCTTTAGTTTGGCGGGCTTTGGGCCTGCCACGCCGCTGTCTTGGCGGATGGGCAGCAAAACAAATCGGGCTTGCAGATGGGGGATCAACCCTGCGAAAACGTCTTTTTGATTGCGCAAAACAAAATGGGTTTTTGTATGGCAAAACATCCCGTTTGTTCCAGTGTTCTCTTTCGGGCGACGGCTTTGATAAAACCAAAACTTTTCTTGGTTTTTTAACCCGCCTGAGCTTTGCCAAACCCATCCACCCCCCCCTTACTCGCCCGGCCAGTTGCCTCAAGCCCATTGGTGCTTGAGGTGGACTTGAGGTGGGCTTGGACGCCACCAATCGGGCGAGGAGCATGAAAACCCTCTTGGTGCTGCCCAAGCGGCGGCGTGCATGCGGTTAAGATGGAGGATGGTCACAGAAAGCCAGGGGAGTGTTGCCCCATCTTCTCGTTTCCAGCTTGTTATCATTTTTTTCAAGGAACTATTTCGAATGTCAAACGTATTGTCAACGGCGAGTTTGCCGGTCTTTAAACTCTTTCTGGGTAATTTGAAGACGTGTTTGCAAAAAACACTCACCAACGCAGCGGAGCGTGGCTTCGACACCCAAGTCTTGGTGGAGTACCGCTTGGCACCCGATATGCTGCCCTTTAAACGCCAAATTTTGATTGCCTGCGATGCGGCCAAATTGGGGGCCGCCAGAATTGCGGGCCTGGAGGCGCCCAAATTTGACGACACAGAAACCAGCTTTGAGCAGTTGATTGAGCGTGTGAGTAAAACCATCGACTGGATTGAAACCGTGACCCCCCAAGCCATGGACCAAGGCGCAGGTCGCGACGTGACCTTCACCGTTGGCAAGGAAACCAAAACCATGGTGGCGGAAGATTATTTGCTCCATTGGGTCTTGCCCAATATGTTTTTTCACATCACCACGGCCTACAGCATCTTGCGCCACAATGGCGTGCCTCTGGGCAAACGAGATTACTTGGCCGGTTCATTGATGGCTTGATGGGCTAGGAGCTTCCCCAGTTGGGGTTTGTCCACACTGGGGGCGTCATATTCATCACACCCGAGACTTGGGTGATTCAACGTCATGGCCCATCAAGATTTTTTTGTTTCTCAACCTTGCCCACTGTCTGAAAGTGACCATGGCCATCAAGTCCACGATATACAAAGCGCAGCTGCACATCGCAGACATTGATCACTCTTACTACGAAGACCATAGCCTCACCTTGGCCAGACACCCCAGCGAGACCGATGAGCGCATGATGGTGCGCCTTGTTGCGTTGGCCTTGAACGCTTATCGACTCCAAGAGATTTGTAAGGGGGATGGCTCATGGGTCTTTGGTGCGGGTTTGTCCGACCCCAATGACCCTGACTTGTATTTGCTCGATTTCACTTCCAGAAAACGCGTGTGGATCGAAGTGGGTCAACCCGAGGACAAGCCCTTGAGTAAAGCGTGCTCACAAGCCGATTTGGTGCTTGTCTATGCCTTCAATCACGCCAAAGAGATTTGGTGGAATGGTATTCGCAACAAACTTTCACGTTTACAAAAACTGCAAGTCTGGGGCCTGCCCCATGAGGTCACCCAGTCATTGGTGAGCTTGGCCGAGCGCAGCATGAACTTGCAAGCGACCATCCAAGAGCAAACACTCACTCTCAGCAGCGAGCGAGGCAGCATTGAAGTGCAAGCGAGCTTGATGTCGGCTTGAGAAATGCCGCCCAAGTTTGCTGCTCTTGAGAGGCATGGCGGGCAGCCTTTTCAAGGGCTAAAGCGATCGGGTGGACTCGGGGCTGGTTCCTAGTCCAAGGGCAGCACGGTCACGGCGACGTCCAAAAGATGGTCGTTGCCCCCTTGGATCACTCCGCGCACAGGTGAGACATCCGAATAGTCTCTCCCCCAAGCCGTGGTGATGTAGTCTTGCCCAGGTGAGAAGATACCGCAGCGGTTGTTGGTTGGGTCAAAGTCAAACCACAATCCCGTGTCACTCTCGCTCGAATTCAGTGCCGGAAGATAGACCGATGCCCAGGCATGCGATGCATCCGAACCAATGAGCCGAGCTTGTCCCGCTGGCGGCATGGTCAACAAATACCCGCTGACATAACGAGCTGCCAGGCCAAACGAGCGGCAGCATGCCACCATGATGTGAGCGAAATCTTGGCAAACCCCTTTGCGACTTGCAAAAATATCGGTCAAGGGGGTGTTGACTTGCGTGCTTTTACTCTCATAGGTGAACTCTTCGTGGATCAGGTTCATCAACGCAGTCAACCCCTTGAGGAGGGGTGTTGGTGCGCTCAAACAACGTTGGGCATACTGTGAGAACACCTCTAGCCTAGGAATATGGGGGGAGTCGAATAAAAAATCGCTGGCCTCGTCAAACTGCTTGCCCGCGTTGTACTCGTAGTGCTCGCGCGCCTTGACCGCCCATGCCTCTTGCCAAAGCTCGATGAGTGAGGGGCTTGGGCGTGCAGCGCCAGTGTTGCTCGCCACTGGCATGGATGGCCCATTGCTCAGCCATGTCCCTGCAGCGGGTTCAGTCCAAGCGTTGAGCTGTAAAGGGTGAGGTGCGCGTTGCTCGCCCAGCAGAGCTTGCCCTGCCAGGCTGCTGGGCCACTGGGCTTGCATTTGTGAGCTTTGTATTGAGAAATCGGATGACTGCTCAAAGCGAAAATTCATCTGCGAGGGGGGGGATTGCTGCTCTCCAAACGCCCACGTGCTCAGTACACTCTCGGAGGTGATGCTCAACTGCTCATGATGGTTCAGGAGCGCCAAATAATGGGTTGGGTTTTGGTAAAAATCTTGGGACTCAAAGAGCTCAGTGGGCTCGGGAGAGATGCTCAAGTGATGACTCTCCAAACGCTGACACGGCACCAGCCTGGGTTTGAGGTGCAAGAAGTGCTGCGCGGTCTCCACCGCAGGTTGATAGCGGTAAAGACTGCTGTGGGTGACTTTGAGCCTCATGCTGGCCCTCCAGCCAAGTCGTTGCCAAGCGCGGCGTTCATGGGTGCTGCGCCCATCCAACGCGTGCCTTGGTGCTGAAGTGGGGTGGCAGAGGTGTTCAAGGTGTGGGTAAAGTATTTCTCGCCGATGGCATTGGAGACGGAGAAAGTTTGGCTCAGTCCATGTTGGAGGTGTTGTGCCAAGTTGAGCAAGTCTTGAGAGCCAAACTCTGCGGGGATTGGGGGAGGCAACCACGTCTCAGGCGTGGGCACCAAAGCGGCCAAGGTGTCGATCTCAAGCGGTGCGCAGCCTGCCAATTTGGCCAAACGTCCGCGCAAGGTCTGGGCGACCCAAGCCAGCGAGCGAGGATTGTCTCCATCCAAGACGATCAAATCAACCAATGCCTTTAAGCTGCGGCTTTGCTGGTATTGGGCTTGAAAGGTGATGGTGCTGTCAAATAAATTCAACAAGCTCAAAAAACAAGTGTCATCGTTTTCGAGTTGGGTCAAAACCCCCAGACGGATCGCCCCTTCGAGCACTTGCGAGAGGTAGACCAGGCGCTCCACATGTCGTCCAATGCTCAAAAGCCGCCAGCCGTCATCGCGAACCATGCGGTCGGTTTGTGCACCCGTGATGGCGGCCAACTGGTTGTGGGTGTTGGTCAAGACGCGAATGACCTCGGTCAAGGGGTAGTGGTCAGTCTCCGTCCAGCGCCTGGCCGCTTGCGAGAACTCGTGCTGGGTGCGCTCGATGAGAATCCAATGATCCAAGGACAGACGCTCTCTCACGGCAGAGGCAGCCAATTGCAAGGCTCGCAGGTTAAAGCCCAAACTCGACACCGTGCCAAATGCCTCAAGACCGGCGGTCAAGCGCCTCTCAAAGCGCCGAGGCTCATTGAGGTCTTGGGTTTGGGTGCTCATGTCCACATCGATGAGCCCTTGTTGGTAAGCCAAACGAGCCACCCAGGTGCGCCAGCGTGAGGAGAACTGTTGCTCTGCGTTCAGACCCTCCAAAGTGAGCCTGACTTGTCGCAGAATATTCTCACTCCTTTCACTGTATCGACCCAGCCAATAGAGGTTTTCAGCCGCACGGCTGGTCACGGTTCTTTTCTTGGCACTGAGGTCCAATTCGGAATGCAAGGGCACGGGTGCCAAGGTGTTGGTGTGGCTCTGGCCCTGAACCCACACGTCAGCGCTTGAGCCTCCTCGTTGCATGGAGGCGATTTGGGCGCCTTGGGTGGCAAGCCTGGCCAGGCCACCAGGCAAGATGCTCCACTGGTCTTGGGCTTGGCGGATGGCAAAAACGCGCAAAATGCACGACCGGGTACTGATCTCTTGGTGCTCCCAGGTGGGCAGTTGCGACAGCGGTAAATACTTTTGAGCGGTGTATTGATCGGGTTGGGTCCCGATGTCTTGTCTGAGGCTATTGAGGTCGTGTTCATTCAAGTGCCGACCCAGCACCGTAAAGGGTCGTGTAGGACGTTGCGCTTGGTAGGGGTAGGTTGGCTTGATCACGCAGTCGCTCAGTTCAGAGCTGACACTGTCAAAGGCTGCTTTTTCCCCGCACCACCATGTCGACAAACTTGATAACTTCAAAGGCTCATTGAACAAGGCTTGGCAAATGCCAGGTAAAAATCCCAGCAATGCGGGAGATTCCAAAACGCCTGAACCGGGTGCGTTGGCCACAAGAACATTGCCGGCACGGATGACTTGCATGAGACCGGGCACGCCCAGGGTCGAATCCTCTCGCAATTCCAAAGGATCCAAAAACTCATCATCCAATCGCTTGATCAAGCCATGAACAGGCTCCAGACCTCTCAACGTATTGAGGTACAGGTGCTGATTTCTCACCGTCAAGTCTCGCCCCTGCACCAAGGTGGCTCCCAAAAAACGAGCCAAGTAGGCGTGCTCAAAATAGGTTTCGTTGTAGGGTCCTGGGGTGAGCAATGCAATATGAGACTGTGGCCCATGTCCCGACGCCGCTTTGAGGTGGTCCATCATGCTGCGGTAGCTGGGGTTCAAGCCCTGCACGCCAAGCGCCGTCATCGCTCTTGGGAATAAGCGCGAGATGATGCTTCTGTTTTCCAGCAAATAGCCCAATCCCGAGGGGGCTTGGGTGCGTTGTGACAGCAAACGCCACTCTCCCGTTGGCGACCTCGCCACATCAAAAGCCACGATGTGCAAATGATCCCCGCCCAAGGGCTCGACACCCTTCATGTTTCTTAAAAACCCGGGGTGCCCATTGACCAAGGCTGGGGGCAAGAGACCGGATCGGGTCAAGTGTTGCTCGCCATAGATATCTTGCATGACCCGTTGCAAGAGCTTGACTTGCTGGGTCACGGCAACTTCAAGGGTGCGCCAACTCCCTTCATCAATGATGAAAGGAAACAAATCCAAAGACCAAGGGCGCTGGGGTCCGTGTTGATCGGTGTAGACGTTGTAGGTCACGCCATTGTCTTTGATTTGGCGCTCCAGTTCCTTTTGCTTTTGGTTCAAAGACAGCACATCGCGCGTGTCTAGGTGATCAAAGAAAGCTTGCCAATGTGGCGCCAACAGCGCTGGCTTCGTGGCATTGGCCGCGCCATCGTCTGGCGTGTTTGGTTTTTTGCTGTGTAGCGAAGGGCTGTGGGCCAACAGCTCTTGAAAGTGAGGGGATTGCTCGCTCTCCAAGGCCGAGGTCGAGTTGGCTAAAAATTGCCCCAAGTCGCTGGGACTGGGAGGTGGTGGGTTGGGGGAGGCATCGAGCGCGTGAGGAGGGTTGTCCAGCATCTCTTCAT
>CAISQQ010000486.1 GCA_903887655.1 uncultured Burkholderiales bacterium | reverse complement strand
GGCCAAGGTGAACAAGGTCAATAAAGTGAAGAAGGCGCCGCTGAAAACTCCCGCCCCCAATCCCGAGCGCGCTGCCAGTCCTTCAAGGCCGAGTCCCGTGGCTGAAAAATCACCCCACAAAGTTTCCAACAAAGCCGCTAAAAAATCCTCCAGCAAATCCTCCAGCAAAACTTCTAAAAAAGCACCCACCCCCGCCAAGAGCGCGGGGGCGAGCTCAGCGTCCAGCAAAGCCCAGCCCAAGCCCCGTGTCAACCCCAGCGCCTTCAAAGGCCTGGACACGCTTTTTTAAGAGGCCCCTGCCGTGTTGATGTTCCCCTTCGCCCACGCCACCCACCCGGACTCGGCGCAGTGCTGCGAGCTGGTTTTGGCGCAATTGCGCGGCCACATGGCGAGCGCCCACTACGCCTCCTCGCCCAGCCTGGGGCTGCTCTACATCACCGACCATTACGCTCCCCGTGCACAAGATATTTTGGACCACTTGGGCGCGGAGTTGCCCTGGGTCACCGACTGGGTGGGCACCACCGGTGTGGGGATTGCGGCCAACAATGTGGAGTACTTCGACGAGCCCGCGATGTGTGTGATGCTGTGCGACTTGACGATCGATCAGTACCGTGTCTTTAGCGGTGTGTCGCCCTTGAGCGCAGTGGAGATGACGGGCTTTGAGCCCCACACCGCCTTGATACACGCCGATGGTCAAACCGCCGATGTGGCCGATCTGATCGAGGAGCTCGCCCAACGCACGCAAAGCGGTTATGTGTTTGGCGGCCTGAGCTCCTCGCGAGGCAGCGCTCACCAGTTCGCCCTGAGCTCGAGTGGCAATGTGCAAGGCCAAGGCCTGCAGCGCGGCGTCTTGAGCGGGGGCTTGAGTGGCGTGGCGTTTGCCCAATCGGTGGCCATGGTCTCGCGCGTGACCCAGGGCTGCTCGCCCGTCTCCAAAGTGCGCACCATCACCGCTTGCGAAGGCCATGTGGTGCTCATGCTCGACGGCGAGCCGGCCTTGGATGTGCTCTTGCGTGACCTGGGGGTGAGTTTGGAGCAGCCGCGCGCGGCCATTGCCAAAGTGCAGCAAACCCTGGTGGGGATCAGCGCTGGGGATGTTCACGCCTTGGGCAAAAGCGGTCACTTTGAAGAGGCCGTCATGGTGCGCCACATCATTGGGCTCGATCCCGCCAAGCGCGGTATTGCGGTCGCGCAGGCCTTGAGTGTGGGCCAAAGCTTGACGTTTTGTGAGCGCAACGCCCAAGCGGCCAAGGCCGATTTGATGAGAATGGGCACCCAAATTCGCGACTCCTTGGAGCCCGAGGATTGGCCCCAAGAGGTGCAAGAAGCCTGGGTTCAAACCGAGTTGTCACAACCGCACCCGGCGCGCAAAGTTTTGGGCGCCATTTACATCAGTTGCGCAGGCCGCGGTGGACCGCACTTTGGCGCGCCCAGTGCGGAGCTGCAGTGCTTGCGCCGCGCTTTGGGCGATGTTCCTCTGGTTGGGTTTTTTGCCGGCGGTGAGATCGCCCACCAAAACCTGTATGGCTACACCGGCGTCTTGACGGTGTTCACGCAAGCTCAAGCGTAAACTCACGCG
>CAISQQ010000485.1 GCA_903887655.1 uncultured Burkholderiales bacterium | reverse complement strand
GTCTCCTGAACTTGACTCTCGTCCCCAGGAAGGGGGAGAAGAATTAGGAGGGAGATTAGAAGGGGAACTGGTAGGGGAACTGGTAGGGGAACTGGTAGGAGAACTAGAAGGAGAAATAGGGTCGCTGGGATGGCCCCACCCGCTGGCCGCGGATGGACCGGGCAAAACGGCACGGTCTTGCGTGGAACCAAGCACTCTCAAACCACTCAAGCGCTGATGCTCTTTGGCGGCAAAACGGTCCGTCATGCCCGCAATATAGTCCGCCACGGCGCGTTCTCGGTCATGGCGTGCATGGAAGGACTCGGGCATCTCGGTGGGGGTGTGCAAATACGCCAAAAACAAATCTTTGATGATCTCTTTGGCCTGCTCGGTCGTTTGCAAGACCCGGGGGTGGCGGTACAAATTGGCCGACAAAAACTGCTTCAAGGCCAGCGACGCCTCTTGCATGGGTTCACTAAAAAGCACCAAGGCCTCTGGGTAAGCCCGCACCTGATCGGCGCTTTGGAGCTCGAGCGGCAAAAGGGCCGCGCGGGTGGTCTCGATCACGTCATAGACTTGCTCAGAGAGCATCAAGCGGATGGTCTCAAAGAGCCAACGCCGGCCTTCAATCTGGGGGTAAAGTGCGAGGGTTTTGCTGCAGTAGTGATCAAACCAAGGCACACTGTCTCTGAGCTGCTCGACTGAGAGCAGCCCCGAGCGCACCCCGTCATCGATGTCGTGGGCGTTGTAGGCGATCTCATCGGCCAAGTTGCACAACTGCGCCTCCAGGCTCGGTTGGGTGCGCTCAATAAAGCGCGCGCCCACACCCGAGGGCTCGCGCGCTTGGAGCTCGCGCGCCTGGGCCAAGCCGCAGTGCTTCAAGATGCCTTCTCGCGTCTCAAAGGTGAGGTTCAAACCATCAAAGAGCGCGTAGCGCTCCTCCAGGAAATCGACCACCCTGAGGCTTTGTAAATTGTGCTCAAAGCCACCGAACTCGAGCATGCAGTGGTTCAAAGCGTCTTGCCCCGCATGGCCAAACGGCGTGTGCCCCAGGTCGTGGGCCAAGGCAATCGCCTCGACCAAGTCCTCGTGCAAGGCCAGACTCCTCGCCATCGAGCGCGCGAGTTGGGCCACCTCCAAGGAGTGGGTGAGCCGGGTGCGAAAGAGGTCGCCCTCGTGGTTCAAGAACACCTGGGTTTTGTAGACCAAGCGGCGAAAGGCGCTCGAGTGCACGATGCGGTCGCGGTCGCGCTGGAAATCATTGCGTGTGGGCGCGGGCATCTCGGCCATGCGCCGACCGCGCGAGTGCAGTGGGCAGCTGGCATACGGGGCCAAGCCCGACGGGTAAAAATCGCTCATGGTAAGCCCACGCAATGCTCAATCACCTCGCACACCAAGGCATCCGGCGCGGGGCGAACCTCGGCCACACCCGGCTTGGTGATCACCACAAACCGAATCTCCCCAGCGAGCGACTTTTTATCCAGCCGCATGTGCTCCAAATAAACCGCTGCGCCCAAATCGGGCGCTTGCACGGGCAAACCGGCTCGGGCAATGAGGCGCTTGAGACGCTCGACCCAGGCGCGGTCGACCAGGCCTAAGCGGTGCGAGAGCTCAGCGGCCATCACCATGCCGCAACCCACGGCTTCGCCATGCAACCACACGCCAAAGCCCAAGGCGCTCTCGATGGCGTGGCCAAAGGTGTGGCCAAAGTTCAAAATCGCGCGCAAGCCGCCCTCTCGCTCATCGCGCCCCACCACCCAGGCCTTGATTTGGCAACTGCGCTCGACGGCGATCTCCAAAGCGCGGGGGTCTTTGTTCATGAGCGCCTCCACGTGCACCTCCAGCCACGCCATGAACGCCATGTCCGCAATCGGTCCATATTTGATCACCTCGGCCAAGCCCGCACTCAACTCTCGCCCCGGCAAGGAGCCCAGCACATCCAAATCACAAATGACCCGGCGGGGTTGGTAAAACGCGCCCACCATGTTTTTGCCCAAGGGGTGGTTGATGGCGGTCTTGCCCCCCACCGACGAGTCAACCTGGGCGAGCAAGGTGGTGGGAATTTGCACAAAGGGCACCCCGCGCATGAAGCACGCCGCAGCAAAACCGGTGAGGTCCCCAACAACGCCGCCCCCCAGGGCAAAGAGGACGGTTTTGCGGTCACACCCGTGCTCGAGCAAGGTGTCAAACACCACGTTCAAGGTGCTCCAGGTCTTGGCGCTCTCACCGTCAGGCAAAGTCAGCACCAAAACCCGCGGATAGTGGGGCTCGAGTGCGCGCTCCAACGCTGCCGCATAAAGGGGCCCGACCACGGTGTTGGTGACAATGAGCGCGGTGTGCGCGCTCGGGCACCCCTCATAGGACGACGCTTGGGCGAGCAAGTCTCGTCCGATCAAAATCGGGTAGTCGCGCGAGACGGCCCCCCCTTCCAAGTCCTCCAGGCACACAGTCACACAGCCGGGGCGCGCCCCTTGGGGCGAGAGGCCAAGCAAGGCCAAGGGCTCGTGTGCAAAGGGCGGGAGTGTGTTCATCGTGGGAGTGCGGGGCTGGGATGAATGGGCTGGAGGGTATGAAGGGTTTGAAGGGTTTGAAGGGTTTGAAGGGTTTGAAGGGTATGAAGGATATGAAGGATATGAATAGGGGGGGTCGAACCTCAAGGCCTCAAGGCCTCAGTGCCCAAGGGCCAAGGGATCGATGTTTTTCATGATCAACTGCAGCAAAGCGCCCACATGGGGGCGCTCGCTCTCGATCACGTGATGGGCGGTCTCAGTATAGAGCGGGTCGCGCACGGCAAAGAGTTCTCTCAAGCGGGCCATCGGATCGCTCACTTGCAGCAAGGGGCGACTTTGGTCGTGGCGCAAGCGGCGAAACACATCCTCGGGCGTGCTTCTGAGGTAAAAAACCGTGCCACCCGAGTGCAAACGCTCCCGGTTGATGGGCCGCAAGACCGCCCCACCGCCCGTGGAGAGCACGCCCGCGCGCTCGCTCAAGAGGCGCGCCAAGATGGTGCTCTCGACCTCGCGGAAACGCTCCTCCCCCTCCACCTCAAAGTACTCGCGAATGGAGCAGCCCAAATGCTGCTCAATGGCCAGGTCAGAGTCGAGAAAAGGAATGTTGAGCTTTCTTGCCAAATGCCGACCCACGGTGGACTTTCCACTGCCAGGCAAGCCCACCAATACATACACGGCGTTGACCCCTTTGATCACAATGATGCGGCCAAACTTCGCAGCGGCCAGTTCCCCCATTTTAAACCCCAAGCGGGCGCGATCAACCGCCAAGGCTGAACAGAGGTAGACTCTGAAGCTTGTGTGTCAGCTCGGTCTCCAAGCCCCCCCTCCTCCCATGTCCGAACACCCCAACCCCAAAGACGCCAAGCCCCCAGGTGCGGGGGACGGCCATGCCCGTGCCAAAGCCGCCCCAAGCCACAATTTGTGGAGCCTGCTACTGGGCTTTTTTGCCTGGACGATTGGCCTGGGGGTGGCGGGAGCGCTGGCCGTCTTCATGCTCTTGTGCATCGCCTTGGCCATGGCCTACCCGCAACTGCCCGATGTCACCGATTTGCAGGACTACCGACCCAAATTGTCCATGCGGGTGTACTCCATCGAGGGCAAACAAATTGCCGAGTTTGGCGAAGAGCGGCGCAATTTGACCCCCTTCAAAGAGATACCCCAAGTCATGAAGGACGCGATCTTGGCCATTGAAGACTCGCGTTTTTACCAACACGGTGGGGTGGACTACATCGGTCTATTGCGCGCGAGTTTGGCCAATTTGGGCCACGCCAAGAGCCAAGGGGCGTCGACCATCACCATGCAAGTCGCTCGCAATGTGTACTTGAGCTCGGAGAAAACCTTCACGCGAAAGATCTACGAGATCCTTCTCACCTTGAAGCTCGAGCACATGCTCACCAAGGACCAGATCT
>CAISQQ010000484.1 GCA_903887655.1 uncultured Burkholderiales bacterium | reverse complement strand
GGCACGCCGATCAAATGGGGATGCAAGCCAATCGCCAAAACACGCGGCTGCTTGAGCGCTTCGCGCTCGAACAAGCGCAAGGTGTTTTCTAGACGCTGGTACATCTCGTTGGAGCTGTGTCGCTCCACCGCATAAATGATGGAGTCGTTGACCTCAAGGTTGTAGGGCAGCGACAGCAAGGGACCTTGCTTGGTCGTCATCCACCGCGGTACGTCATCGACCACCCAATCAAACACGTAGTCAATACCTTGGCGTTTCAAAATTTCGAGCGTGTCATACGACTCACGCAGGCCTGGGCTGAGCCAACCCTTGGGTCGCTTGCCAGTGAAGGACTCAATCATCTCCAAGCTGGTCGCGATCAAGGCTTCTTCGCCTTCCGCATGGTTCAAGGCTTTTTGATGCACGCCATGACCAATGAACTCCCAGCCCGCCTCGTGCATGGCCTCGGCAGCGCGTGGGTAGGCGTGAATAACACCCGCGTTGAAACTGGTGGAGGCAGGTAAACCGCGCGAATGGATGGCGTCGATGATGCGCGGGAGACCGGCGCGCATTCCGTAATCGGCCCAGCTGAAGTTAGGAACATCGGGAATGGTCTCTTTGCCATGGGGGGGCGTGATGATGGTGCGCGGCATGCTGGCATCGAACTGCCAATGCTCCACATTGACCACCAAATGCACCATGATGGCGCCCTCTTTGGCCGCTTTGAGTTGAGGACCTTCATTTGAAAAAACATACGGGATGCGTGGGTTAGCCATAGAACAATCCAATGCGATGAAAAGCGGTTTTCAATTGAGTTCTCATTGTGGCCCCAACGCCCATGGCAAACAACGCCAGCCCTCGAGAACTAGGGGTATTCCGCAAATTTTCTGTCTCGTGTGTGACCTACTTTTTGAGGGCAAACCTGTGAGACTCATGTTGTGGAAATCGCAGCTCTTTTCAGGCTTGGAAATTGCATCTGTCCGCTACCGGTTCATCGACTTTTTAATGGAGAAATTTTCATGAGAATTTTGCGTTTCATCTCTGCCGCACTCATCACTTGCGTGGGCGTGTTGCAATCCGCACAGGCCATCACGCCAATGCCTAGCCCGATGCCCACCAAAGAGGTGATCACCATTGGTTATGTGAAAGTGGGTCAAGTTTCTCCGCTGCATTTGGTGGAGGAAGACCTCAAAAAAATGAACATCGAAGTCAAGCGCGCTGAGTTTGTACGCTACGCCGATGCACGCACGTCTTTGCTGTCTAACTCGGTTGACGTGTCAGTAGTAGGCCCCGCTGATTTGGCGATTGCAGCCAGCCAAGGCTCTAAAAATATCGTGGGCTTGAGCGGTGTTGCCTCGTCCCCCAAATACTTGGTGGTACGCAAGGGCGTCACCATCAACACCTGGGATGACCTCAAGGGCAAGAAGATTGCCGTCGCGCCTGGCTCGGCTGTTTGGTTTGCATGGGCCATGACCTTGGTCGAAAACAACATCCCCTACAACACGTTCACAGCCGTCAACATCCAAGGTGGCGGTACAGCTTTTGTGCAAGCGC
>CAISQQ010000483.1 GCA_903887655.1 uncultured Burkholderiales bacterium | reverse complement strand
CTGAGCGAAGACCGAAAAGAAGGCATCAAAGCGCGCTTGGAAAAACGCAAACCCGTGTGGCAAAATCGTTGATTTCAGACTGAACCCCAACACCATGAGTAAATATCCCCAAGTGCTGATCACCGACGAGACTTTGCGTGACGGCCTCCAAATTGAGAGAGAAGGTGTCACCCTCGACGAGAAAATCGAACTCCTGCACATGATGGTCGATGCGGGGCTTGAGCGAATGGTGATTGGCGCCTTTGTCAACCCCAAGTGGAGTCCGCAAATGGCCGACACCCTGGAGCTGGTCAAACGCCTGCAACCGGTCGAAGGCGTGGAGTTTTATGCCTTGGCCCTGAATGACCGTGGGCGTGAGATCAGGGCAGAATTCTCCCCTCCATTGAGTGTTGAGAGCATCCCCACCACCCACTTGCACATGTGCGATGTCTTCATCAAACGCAATACCAACAAAACCTTGGAAGACCAAGAACGCTTTTGGAGAGCGCCCATTGACAAGTCCGCGGGCCTGGGCGTGAAAGAGTCTGCCATTGGATTGAGTGCTGGCTATGGGTCGAACTGGTCAGGCAAATTCAGCCACGAAGCACGAATGGACAACTTGAACCGTCAATACCAAGCCTGGCAAGAGATAGGCGCGAGCGTGACACGCCTGGATTTGGCCGACCCGATGGCATGGAACACGCCCCTGGAAGTTGCCAAAGACATTGAAGGCATCAAACAGCGCTTCCCATCGATCAAGGTGTTTCATCTGCATTTCCACAACGCCAGAAGCATGGCCATGCTCTCCATGTATGAAGCGCTTCGACTCCTGGATGCGAGCGATACCCTCATTGCCGACACCGCCATTGGCGGCATCGGTGGCTGCCCCTACTGTGGCAACGGACAAGCCACCGGCATGATCCCCACGGAAGACTTTGTGCACTTGCTCCACGACATGGGCATTCCAACGGGCATGGACTTGCCCAAACTCATCGAAACCCACCACCGGCTCGCAAGCATTTTAGGGCGCACGCTGCACTCTCAAGTCGCGCTCAATGGAGGGTTTCCACGCCCGGGGACTTTTTACCCGATGGATGTGCCTGCGGTGTACACCTTCAAAGAAGCCCAACATTTCCGTTTGGGCGCCTCTGTTTACGAAGGCAACCCTACGCCTTGGATTAAATCTTAAAGGGCCTGGTACTCTTTGGCCGCCCCTTCAGACAGCATGGCGGCGATCTCGTCCTTGGAGAATCCTGTCTCTGTCAAAATCTCCACCGTTTGCTCGCCCAAGAGAGGTGCAGGTGTCCAGTTCTCGCGGTGACCCCCCGAGAGCCCATTGGCAGGCCTCAGGTCCAAGATCTCCCCTTCGCTGGGGTGCTGGCGGCGCACCAACAAACCCACATCCTTCAAGTGGGGGTCCTCCACCAAGGTCTCCAAGGTGTGGTACGGGGCTGCGGGGATGTCGTGCTTCATACAGACCTCCATCCAAAAGGCCGTGGTTTGTTTCTTGAGCTCGCTTGCGCGCAGGGAGTAATATGCGTGAACGTTTTTAAAGCGAGCCGCCACACTGCAAAACCGCTCATCGTCTTTCAAGTGCGCAAGGCCCATGGCCTCAAAGAGCGGAAAAACTTGCGGGTTGGTGTTGGCCGAGATGCTCAGGTAGCCGT
>CAISQQ010000482.1 GCA_903887655.1 uncultured Burkholderiales bacterium | reverse complement strand
GTTACTACGTGGTGCAAAGAACGGGACAAACGCGACTATTTGCCCCCAAATTGGCCGCTTTCACATTTTGGGGTTGGCAAGCGGTGATTTTGTCGGCCGCCATCACCTTGCCACTGGGGATCACCACCGCCAAAGAATACGCCGAACTCGAGTGGCCCATCGATCTGTTGATTGCGGTGGTATGGGTGTGCTATGCCATCGTGTTTTTTGGCACCATTGGAATACGGCGGGTGCGACACATTTATGTCGCCAACTGGTTCTTTGGTGCCTTCATCTTGGCCGTGGCCATTCTTCACATCGTCAACAGCGCAGAAATTCCAGTGAGCTTTTGGAAGTCGTATTCGGCCTACGCCGGCGTACAAGACGCCATGGTGCAGTGGTGGTATGGACACAATGCCGTGGGTTTCTTTTTGACCGCTGGTTTTTTAGGGATCATGTACTACTTCATCCCCAAGCAAGCCGAGCGCCCAGTTTACTCGTACCGATTGTCCATTGTTCACTTTTGGGCGCTGATTTTTACCTACATGTGGGCTGGCCCCCATCATTTGCACTACACCGCGCTGCCCGATTGGACCCAGTCCCTCGGGATGGTGTTCTCCCTCATTCTTCTCGCGCCCAGTTGGGGCGGCATGATCAATGGCATCATGACGCTCTCGGGAGCTTGGCATAAACTCAGAGACGATCCAGTTCTCAGGTTTTTGATCGTCTCCTTGTCTTTTTACGGCATGAGCACCTTTGAAGGCCCCATGATGGCCATCAAAACCGTCAACGCCTTGTCCCATTACACCGACTGGACCATCGGTCACGTGCACTCGGGCGCCTTGGGCTGGGTGGGCCTCGTGTCCATGGGTGCGATTTACTTCTTGATTCCCAAACTCTTCGGTCAAAAAACCATGCACAGTGTGCCGGCCATTGAGTTGCATTTTTGGAGTGCAACCGTGGGAATTGTGCTCTACATTGCAGCCATGTGGATCGCCGGTGTCATGCAAGGCCTCATGTGGAGAGCCATGAACGAGGACGGCACCCTCACCTACACGTTTGTTGAAGGGGTCAAAGCCACCTACCCCTATTACGTGATCCGTGTGATCGGTGGGGCACTTTATTTGTTTGGCATGGTGGTCATGCTCTGGAACGTGCTCATGACTGTCAACAAAGGCAAAGCCGCCACTCTCGCCATTCCAAGCTTTAAATCGGGAGCCCAATATGTCTGAGCACAATGAATCCAACACGGGCCACGCTCGAATTGAGACCAACAATGCCTTGATGATTGCCCTCATCCTCTTGGTCATTGCCATCGGTGGCATGGTCGAGATCGTGCCCTTATTTTTTCAAAAATCCACCACCCAGGCTCTCCCAGGCGTCGTGCCCTACAACGCCTTGCAGCTCGCTGGGCGAGATATCTACATCCGCGAAGGCTGCTACAACTGTCACTCACAGATGATTCGTCCGTTTTTGTCTGAAACACTGCGCTATGGCCACTATTCCGAGGCGGGAGAGTTTGTCTATGACCACCCGTTTCAGTGGGGCAGCAAGCGCACCGGACCCGACTTGCACCGGGTGGGCGGCAAGTACAGCGACGAGTGGCACCGCATCCATTTGAACAACCCCAGAGACGTGGTGCCCGAATCCATCATGCCCGCGTATGCTTGGTTGTCAGAGAGCACGATTGAGCCCGACAGCTTGCCGCCCAAAATGCGCGCCTTGCGCATCGTGGGTGTGCCTTACAGCGATGAGGAGATCGCCGCTTCTGCCGAAAGCGTCAAGGGTAAAACCGAACAAGACGCTTTGATTGCCTATTTGCAGTCTTTGGGTCACGCCTTCAAATAAATCACTTTTTTATCGAGCTAGACCATGGACATCACCACCCTGAGAGTTTGCGTCACCGTTGTGAGTTTCATCACTTTTTTGGGCATCATTTTTTGGACCTTGGACCGAAAAAAAACGCCCGATTTTGATGAAGCGGCTCAACTGCCATTTTTAGATGATTAGGAATTCCCCATGAGTGACTTTATCTCCGAATTTTGGTCCTATTTTGTGGCCATCATCACACTCGTTGGCATCTTGGCCTGCGCGGCCTTGCTGTATGTGAACGCCAAGAAAAAGAAAATCGTCTCGGAGGTGGAATCCACCGGACACGTCTGGGATGAGGATCTCAAAGAGATGAACAACCCCTTACCGCTATGGTGGGTGGGTCTGTTTGTGATCACCATCGTGTTTGGACTGTGCTATTTGGTTTTGTACCCAGGATTGGGGGCCAACAAAGGAGAACTCAACTGGAGTTCTCACGCTGAGTACGATGCTGAGGTGGCCTCCTCCACCGCTGCTTTGGCGCCCATTTATGCCCGTTTTGATGCCATGCCCATTCCTGAGCTCTCTAAGGACCCGCAGGCCAGCGCGGTGGGCAACCGGCTCTTCATGAACAACTGTTCACAGTGTCATGGCTCGGATGCGCAAGGCTCCAAGGGCTTCCCCAACCTCACCGATCACGACTGGCTGCACGGTGGAGAGCCTGACAACATTGTGCAAACCATCACCCAAGGCCGCGTGGGACAAATGCCACCCATGGCCGCTGCTTTGGGCACCGCCCAAGAGGTGGGGGAGGTGACCCAATACGTCTTGAGTCTTTCGGGCTCACCCCATGATGCCGTCAAAGCGCAAGCGGGACAAGCCAAATTCGCTGTTTGCGCGGCCTGCCATGGCCCGGACGGCAAAGGCAACACAGCGATTGGCTCGGCCAACCTCACCGACAAGATATGGCTGCACGGTCCAGGCGCTCAAGCCATTGAAGCCATGATCAATCTCGGTAAAGTCAATGTCATGCCTGCCCAAGAGGGTCGCTTGACGAGCTCTCAGATTCACGTCCTCGCAGCCTATGTTTGGGGCTTGTCCAACAACGCGCCCAAGGTTCCATGAAAGACACCGCTCAATGGGGGCGTTACATGGGCCTAGCGTTGCGATTGAAGCACCCAGCATGGGCTAAGGATCTAAGAACAGAGCGTTTGATTGTCCAGGTCACCCACTGGAAAAGTGGATTGAGTCATTGATGTCTTTGTTCCAACCCTAAAGCCAGCAACTCTTTTTCCTTCAAGTTTTTCTCACCCGAGTGTCCTCTTGATACCTATTCACCCCATCAAAGCCCAAGCGGGTCTCGACGAGTCGACCCACGAGTACTTGTACGCGGCCCATCAAAAGATCTACCCCCGCAGTGTGAGTGGTTTTTTTGCCAAATGGCGCTGGGCTTTTGTGATCTTGACACAACTGTGTTTCTACGGTCTGCCTTGGCTTGAATGGGGGCAACGCCAAGCCGTGCTCTTTGACTTGGGCGCTCGGCGGTTTTATATTTTTGGCCTGGTGCTCTATCCCCAAGACTTCATCTACCTCACGGGTTTGTTGATTGTCTCGGCCCTGTCTTTGTTTTTATTCACGGCAGTGGCTGGGCGGTTATGGTGTGGTTTTGCCTGTCCTCAAACCGTTTACAGCGAAATATTCATGCTCGTCGAGCGCTGGATTGAGGGCGACCGCGGTGCGCGCATGAAACTCGACCAAGAAGCGCTCTCATGGACCAAAGTCAGCAAGAAAGCCGCCAAGCAAGTGGCCTGGGTGAGCATCGCACTCTTGACCGGCTTTAGCTTTGTCGGGTACTTCACCCCCATCAAGGCTTTGTCACAGGAGTTGATCTCCTGGGGTCTGGGGCCATGGGAGATGTTTTGGATTTTATTTTATGGCTTTGCCACCTATGGCAATGCAGGTCACATGCGCGAGCAAGTGTGCTTGTACATGTGCCCCTATGCCCGGTTTCAAAGCGCCATGTTTGATCGCGATACCTTGATTGTCACTTACGATCAATCTCGCGGTGAGCCCAAGGGACACCGCTCCAGGCATGAGAGCAGCACCGAAAAAGGTTTGGGGGATTGTGTGGACTGCACCTTGTGTGTCCAGGTCTGCCCCACTGGGATAGACATTCGAGACGGACTGCAATACCAATGCATCAGTTGTGGGGCATGTGCGGATGTTTGCGACACCGTGATGGACAAAATGGGTTACGCCCGTGGTTTGGTGCGTTTCACCACTGAAAACATGTTGACTCTTCAACTGACCCAAGCACAAATGTGGAAGAGCGTTTTGCGTCCACGCGTGATCATCTACGCCTGTCTTTTGGCGGCTTTGGTGCTGTTGATCTCTGTCTCATTGACCCTCAGGGTGCCTTTCAAAATGGATGTGGTGCGCGACCGCGGCGCCTTGGCCCGGTACACGGATCACGACAGCTTGGAGAATGTTTACCGTTTACAAATCATGAACGCCAGTGAGAGCACCAAAACCTTTCAATTGAGTGTCTCAGGCCTGCCCGGCGTGGTTTTGAATTCTGGCGCTCAGGTAAGCGTGCCCGCGACACAGTCAAGCTGGGTGGCAGTCCAAGTCGATGTGCCCTACCCCAGCGCTTCTCTGCAAGCGGGTTCACACCGCATTTGGTTTGAACTGCTGGACCCAAGCACCCAAACTTCCATCAAAGAAAGAAGTGTCTTCATTGTTCCTCGTTAAACTCAATTGACCGACCTCACTATGAAAACCATCAGGACAACACCTGCCACCCAACAAGACACTCGGCCTTGGTGGCAATACCCCGAAGCATGGCTCGTCTTTGCAGGGCCCTTGGTCGTGATCGTTGCGAGCGTGGCAACTGCCGTGCTGGCGTTTCAAAATGAGGATGTGATCATGAACGATCAGCACCCCCCAAGCTTGAGTGATGTGCAGCGCAAAAGCCTCATGCCGGCGCAGTTGGCCAAGGCCCATGCCGGCGCACCGTTTGATATCGGTCTTTTTAAAAAAACCCGACAAGAAGTTTTGAAGCGCGAAGAAGAGACAACAACCAACCCGAGCAACTCGAATTCACTCACCACCTCTGGAGCCATCCGCCCATGAATAAGAACACCATGAGTATCTCCACTTTACTGACCATGATGGTGCTTTGGCCCTCTTTTCTCATGGCGGGCTTGTTGGAAATGTTTGTCTTTGGCTTGGTGGACCCCATGGAGATGAACTTTTTTGGAGCCGCTCAAGATTTTTCACGAACAGGGATTTACACCTTGGGGTTTTTTGTATTTTGGGCCATTGTGAGTTGCGCTTCGGGCCTCACCTTGCTCTTGGCTTGGCCCATCCTCAAAGTCAGACTGGGTGTCTCCGCCTCAAACAATCAGCGAGCAAGCAGCAGCAATTGAGCAGACCCAAGATTCAATGGACCCAAACATAAAAGGCCAGATGAGCGAGTCAACAGCCAAGCTTAGCTCTAACGATCAATAGGGCGGACATCTTCGAGTCGAACCCACCCCAAAGCCAATCACGCACAGCTTTGTGAATTCACTATCAAATTGAGGGCATCGGGGTCCAGAATTTGGATATTGCGCTGCTTGACCACAATGATCCCATCGTCAGCGAATTTGGAGAACGTGCGGCTCACGGTCTCGAGTTTGAGCCCCAAGTAGCTGCCAATTTCTTCTCGGGTCATGCGCAGCACGAGCTCAGAGCGAGAAAAGCCTCTGGCGTGCAAGCGCTTGACCAAATTCAGCAAAAACGCCGCCAATCTCTCTTCAGCACGCATGCTCCCCAAGAGGAGCATCACGCCATGCTCGCGCACGATCTCTTTGCTCATGATGCGGTGAACGTGGTGCTGCAAGGCTTTGACTTCCCGCGAGAGGTATTCGATTTTGTCAAACGGCATGACGCAAATCTCTGCGTCTTCCAAGGCCACCGAGTCACAGCTGTGAAAGTCACTGACAATCCCGTCAAGCCCTGTGATCTCGCCTGCCATCTGAAACCCAGTCACTTGATCGCGACCATCTTCGGTGGTGACGCTGGTTTTAAAGAATCCCGTGCGAATCGCATACAAAGAGGAAAAGGGGTCCCCATTTTGGTAAAGAAATTCGCCACGCTTGATGCGACGCCGGATGGTGACCAGTTCATCGATTCGATCAAGGTCGTCATTGCTAAGCCCCATGGGCATACAAAGCTCACGAAGGTTGCAGTTGGAGCAGGCGATTTTGATGGCTTCAATATTCATAAGAATTAATATAACTTAAAAGTCAATGAATGAGGCAGTATTTTTGATCT
>CAISQQ010000481.1 GCA_903887655.1 uncultured Burkholderiales bacterium | reverse complement strand
TCAAGAGGCCAAGGACGCCAAGGATCAAGAGCGTCGATTCAAAGAAGATTTGAGCAAATTTGCTGGGACCAGCCCTGGGCCTGCGCATTCGAGCAACCTCTCCAACGGACCGAGCAATGGCAACAGTCTGAGCTCGAACTATTTGGGAAAACTCAAAGAATTCTTTGACAGCAACACCCGGCAAAGACGCCCCTACCCAGAGCGGCCCGTTTGCTCCGTGATCATACGCACCAGCCTGGATGGGAAAATTCTCTCTTGGTCATTTGAAAAACACAGCACCAATCCAGATTGGGACAAAGATGTTGATGACAGCCTGCAAAGGATTTACTCCCAATCCAAACCATTGCCCAAATCGGAAAACGGGTCTGTGCCCTACCCGCTGCCCATCTTTGACTTCACCGCGCCTTATTAAAAATCACGCGAACCCAACGCGATGCCAGCCTCACCTTCATTCGGGCAAGAGGCCAATCTCTTTGGCCACCTGAGCCCATCGCTCGGTCTCCGTTTTTAAGAAAGCGTCCAGTTTGGCCGCTGAACCGAGAGGCGTGGCCACGGGACCAATCGCCGCCATGTGATCGGCAACTTCCGGTTGCAGCAACAAGGTGTTGATTTCCGCATTGAGCTTGTCCATGACGCCAACGCTCGTGCCCGTGGGGGCGACCAACGCAAACCAACCCACCATCTCAAAGCCGGGCAAACTCTCCGCCAAGGTTGGGACTTGCTCAAAACCCGGCACCCGCTTGGCCGAGGTCACCGCCAAGAGTCGCAATCGGCCTTGCTTGACCAATTGTCCACTCGAGGCCAAGTCGACCAAGGCTGCATCGGCATGAGCACCCATCACATCTTGAACCGCCACACCCACCGATGAATACGACACCAAGTTCGATTGCATTTGGGTTTTGGCATTCAAGAGCCGGGCAATGATCCCACCAAATGTGCGTGGACCCTCATTGGCCAAGGAGATTTGATTGGGACTGGCTTTGGATTTGGCTATCAAGTCTTGCAAGGACGTGATGGGCGAGTCGGCCTTCACAAAAAGCCCAAAGGGGCTGTTGGCAACAAAGGCCACACTGGTGAAGTCGCGCTGCGGGTCATAGGCCAAGGATTTGAACAAAAATTGATTGGACACCAAGGCGGCCGTCGTGGCGAAATAAAACGTATAGCCATCGGGCGCTGCGCGCGAGACCGCTTGAGCGCCAATCACGTTTTGACCGCCTGGCTTGTTGTCAATCACAAAGGGCTGACCCCAAGTTTTGCTGAGCTTCTCGGCCAAATAGCGAGCAATGGTGTCTGGTCCTGAACCGGCCGGCTGTGAGAGTACCCAACGCACCGGCTTATCGGGCCAATTCACTTGGGCCCACGACCCTTGGGAAATGGCCCCAAGCGTCAGACCCACGAGCACGCTCATGCACCACGCCTGGCGGCGCGATGCGACTCGTTGGACCCACAACAACACAATGACAACACAACGTTCAACAGCATTCATGGTGTTTACCCCTGCAGTTCATGAAGAAAAAATCAAGACAACAAAGTGCCCACTCGTGCAAAGCCGATCGTGGAGCGCGCGAGTCAGTGGTCGTTAAAAAAATCGCTCCAAGCGCTCGAGGTCTTGGCCCAACGCTGCGAGCCCACCCTCGCCCCCGTTTGCTCGAGCTCGGTCGTCTTCATAAGCACCAAAGACAATGTGGTCGGGTCGGACCAAGGCCGCTTGCACGCGGTGCTCTTCAAACCAAGCCTTGACCACCCCATCGCATTCTTGGAGGGTGCGCGCATCAAAGCGACACACTTGCACATTCATGGCCCTATTTAACACCACTTTGTCCCACTGCGCATTGGCAGTTTCACTCAGAAACAGTCGCCAGCCTTGAGCGAGCAGTTGATCCATGCGCACACGATCATGCGTTTGGGGGTGAATGAGCCAGGGCTGGGGAAAGACGCTGCCCTGCACTGAACTCACCCAAGGGCGAGCAGGCCCACTGGCTTGTCCACTCAAGGGGTGACTTAAACAACCCACGCTCAAGGCGGGTTGCACATTTTGTCGAGGCGTGGGAACGACTTGCCCCGCGCAGTCGGCCAAGAGTTGCGTGTCTCGCGCTCTGGCGCGTTCCCAATCACGCTCTCCCACCAACTCACCAATGTGCATGATGCGCTGGGTGAGGGCCATGACATGGGCGCGTCTTTCTTCACCATAGGTATCGAGCAAGCTGTCCTTGGCTTGCCCTTTCAAGACACTCGCCAACTTCCAAGCCAAATTTTGCGCATCCCTCAGGCCTTGACACATGCCTTGACCCAAGAAGGGGGGTTGTTGGTGGGCGGCGTCACCGGCCAAAAAGACCCGATCTTTGCGCCACGTTTGGGCAACCAATGCGTGAAAGCGGTAACTCGCTTGCCGCCAGAGTTCCCCATCTTGAGGGCTGATCCAACGCTCCAGCAAAGCCCAGGTCCCCGCTTGGCTCGCCACTTGCTCGGGGTCTTCGCCCGCATTGATGGCAATCTCCCAGCGGCGGTGGTTTTTGGGGCCGATCACATAGGTCGACGGGCGCTGCGGCTCACAATACTGCACACTCACCTGGGGTGTCTTTTGGAGGCCACGATCATTGAGGAGCACATCCACCACCAGCCACGATTGATCAAACCCCAGGTCTTGGAGTTCAAAGCCTTGCATTTTTCTCACCCCACTGGAGGCGCCATCGCACGCGATGAGGTATTGGGCCTCAATGGACTTCAGCTGAGACGTCTCGTCTTGCAGCGTCAAGACCACCGACTTTGCCCCTTGCACCACCCCCACACAGCGTTGACCCAACTCGACGGTGACGCTGGGCAGCGTGCTCACCCGCTTGCGAATGATGGCTTCCACAGGGGGCTGTGAGAACACGAGTGAGGGAACATAAGAGAGGGGATAGGGCTCGGGGAGTGTGGACATGCACTTGATGAGTTGGCCCTCCACACCGTAATACTCCGAATTGGTGAACGCCTCGGTGTGGGGCTCAATCTCTCGCTCGACGCCCAACTGCTGAAAAATCCTCATGATCTCATGATCAAGTGCGATGGCACGTGGCTTGGGATAAACCGCCAAGGACTGATCGCAAACGTAGGCGCCTATCCCCTGCAGCCCCAACAAGCCCGCCAACACCGCGCCGGTCGGCCCAAATCCCACAATCGCCACATCAAACATGATCGAGCCCTCTGAGCATGAACATCAGCCCGCCACCAAGCCAGCGGCTTGGATGCCAGCGATACAAATGGCCTCGTCCTCGTCCCCCGTGCCGCCACTCGCACCGGCCGAGCCCAGGATCTCGCCAGCCGCATTTTTAATGAGCACGGCACCGGTTTGGGGGAGAAACTTCCCTTGAGCGGTGGAGGCCAGTGAGACAAAGAAATTGGGATTGTCCTTGGCACGCTGGGCCAACACCCGGCTTGAGCTGCCCATGCCCACGGCACCCCAGGCCTTGCCCAAGGCCACGTCAAAACGAAACATGCTCGCTCCATCTTCCCGAGCAAACGCCACCAAATGGCCCGATGCATCCAGCACCACAACGCCCATGGGCTTGTAGTGGTGATTTCGCGCATTGGCCAGGGCCGCTTGAATAATGTGCTGAGCGCTGCTGAGGGTGAGCTGGGACATCGGGAAACTCCTTGAAAGTGGGGCCAATAGGGGGCCAGCAACGAAGGTAACCCTACAACGCTGGCCAGTGCGGGGATTTTAGGTTGAAGTCGGTCGATTTTTTGACCCCGCACAGCCTTGCAGACACCCACGGCAAAGCGGGCTCACAGACCCCAAAAAAACTGATGATTTCAACAGCCTTGAGCGTGGCCACGCCCATCTCGACCCATTTGATGAGCAAATTGTCATTAAACCCCGTTTTTTGACGGACAACTCTATCAATTGTGTCATGCAAACCCAATCGAGCATCTTTTAAGATCTCTCTCCATGAAGCGCACCTTTTGTCTTTTGTTGTTGTCCATGCTCCCCCTCTTATCGTGGGCGGTGGGTGATGAGTGCGTGGTTGAGCCCAGCCCAGAGCTCAAACTCTTGTGCCAAGCCAAAAGTCACGCCAGCGCTTTTTATTGCGAAAGAATTTCCAATTTTGGCTTGAAAAGCGAGTGCATTTTTGCCGTTCGCAACCGCCAGCGCAGTGTCACTTGGGGCCTAAAGCCCATCGACCAATCCAAGGCTGTTTTTAAGTAATCCACCGACCCGCATTGCGAGGCACCTGCGCACTTGAGCGAGTGCGCCATGCGTCCTCAACGGGCACCAACCCCTGACTTTTTTTTCAACACGCCCGCTAGAGCTGGACGGGTGTTGCCGCGCCTTCATTTTCCACGTCTGCCCTCTCGCTTGAGGGCCTTGAAGGCCTTTAAGGACTTGAAGTGCGGGCGCTGGGGCCCTAGCTCGCGCTCAAGATCCCCGAAGAGCCCTGGAGCGACTGCCGCCGAGCCCAGTTCACGCAACGCCGCACTGGACCTGGCCATCGAGCGGCAAGATGAGGCCTTGGCATTGATTGTGCTTAAAACGATCAGATTGATCGGGCCCATGATAGAGGGGATGCAAAAGGCTGCCAGGGATGCAGTCACCCCGTGGGCCCCAACCAGTCTTAAAGAACGACCACGGATGCGCGGGCATGAAACCTTGCACACCGCAACAAGGGGGTGATCATGGGACACGAATTGGGGGGCAAGTTTGGCCCATGGGGTCAAGGCCACAGCGGCTCTGGCAGCCACTCGCACGCCAGGGCCACCACGCGCGAGCAAAAACTGCGCGCGCTCTTGGAGTGCTTGGCGTCTGGCCACCTGGATGCCGCCAGAATGGCATTCACCGCCCTCATCCATGTGGACCACCACTTGACCACCCATGCGGTGTTGAGTCAACTCGGTGCGGCCTTGCAAAGCGCCAATTTGGCGCTGGCCCTCGAACTGGGCAAAACGGTGAGCCTGGAAGGTTTTGCCATGGGCGTGCCAGCGAGC
>CAISQQ010000480.1 GCA_903887655.1 uncultured Burkholderiales bacterium | reverse complement strand
GTGGGGGGCAATGTTCGCAAACACCATCCGATCTTGGCCCAACGCTTACGAAACGCCATTCGCCACGGCGGACAAGTCTTGAGCCTCAATGACAAAGAGTCTGATTGGGCCATGCCCGTGTCATTTGACTGGGTTCAAGGCCCAGAGGACTGGGTTGAATGCTTGGCCAACTTGTGTGCCACGCTCGCTCAAGAGTGCTCAAAACCCACCCCCTTCGGGCAAGGTGAGGCCATGCAAGCCTTGCGTCCCATGGCCCAGGCCTTGCTCAGTGGTGAGCGAAAAACCATTGTGCTTGGCAATGCGGCAGTTCATCACCCTCAATTCCTCGATCTGCTCAGTTGGGTCAATGCCTTGGCGCAACTCTCGGGTGCGAAATGGGGTGTGCTCGGCGAGAGTGCCAACACAGTGGGAGCTCAGTGGGTGGGTGCTCGACCAAGCCCATCAGCGGGTGGGCTGAATGTCCAGCAAATGTTCGAGCCTGGCGCCTTGAAAGCCATGATCCTCATGAACTTGGAGCCTGAACACGATTGCGCCCAAGCAAGCCGCGCAGTTCAAGCCTTGAGCGCCATGGACTTGGTGGTGACGCTCTCGCCTTTCAAGACCAATATGGCCTACAGTGATGTGCTGCTGCCCATGGCACCATTTACCGAGACTGCGGGCTCCTTTGTGAACACCGAGGGTGTGTCTCAGAGTTTTCACGCGGTGGTGCGTCCTCTTGAGGAGACGCGACCCTTGTGGAAGATTTTGCGTGTCATGGCCAATTTGCTTGAATTGCCTGGCTTTGAGTTTGAGACGATCGATGAAGTTCGCTCTTTGATGGCGCACAGTTTGCCAGAACTCTCGGGCCAGCTCTCCAACCTGAGTGAAAGCGTTCCAAGCCGTGAGCGCTTGAGCGTTTTTGAGCCCCCTTGCGTGGCCGCAAGTCTCGCCATGGATGGCTTGGTGAGGCGCTCTCCAGCGCTCCAATCTACCCACGACGCAAGAGTGGGGGTATGACACCATGATTGAACTTTTATACAACTCCGGGCTAGATGCCATCCACATCGGATGGTGGCGGCAATTGGCTTGGCCTGTGATTTGGAATTTGATCAAAATCGTGGTCTTGCTCTTGCCTTTGATGGGCTGTGTGGCTTATCTGACTTTGTGGGAGAGAAAAGGCATTGGTTTCACCCAGATTCGTGTGGGCCCCAATCGCACCGGTCCCTTTGGTTTATTGCAACCCATTGCCGACGCCTTGAAACTCTTGACCAAAGAGATCATTGTGCCAACTCGAGCGCACACAGGACTTTTTTTACTCGGCCCCATCATGACCATCATGCCGGCATTGGCCGCGTGGGCGGTGGTGCCCTTTGGCCCTGAGGTGGCGCTGGCCAATGTGAATGCGGGCTTGCTCTTTTTGATGGCCATCACCTCGCTGGAGGTTTATGGCGTGATCATTGCAGGATGGGCGTCCAATTCGAAGTATGCGTTTTTGGGTGCCATGCGCGCGTCGGCTCAAATGGTGAGCTATGAAATTGCCATGGGTTTTTGCCTGGTGGTGGTGTTGATGGTGTCGGGCTCCTTGAATTTAAGCACCATCGTGGGTGTTCAAGGTCAGGGCTATTTTGCCTCCCACGGCGTGGGTCTTTTGTCTTGGAACTGGTTGCCATTGTTGCCAATATTTGTGGTCTATTTCATCTCTGGCCTGGCCGAGACCAATCGTCATCCATTTGACGTGGTCGAAGGGGAATCAGAGATTGTTGCGGGACACATGATTGAGTACTCGGGGATGTCCTTTGCCATGTTCTTTTTGGCCGAATACGCCAACATGATTTTGGTCTCCATGCTTGCGGTGTTGATGTTCTTGGGGGGATGGCTCTCTCCATTTGCATTCCTCGACTGGATACCTGGCTGGATTTGGCTAGGGTTGAAAACCTTTGTCGTGGTGACCTTGTTTCTTTGGGTGCGCGCGACATTTCCACGGTTTCGCTATGACCAAATCATGCGTTTGGGCTGGAAGATCTTCATACCGATCACCTTGGTGTGGTTGGTGGTAGTGGGACTTTGGATGCAAACGCCCTGGAATATTTGGGCTTGAAAGACACAAGGATGCATGGCGCATGAACACAATGACTTTGACACCCCAGAGACTGGCGTTTTCCTGGCGTGACTTTCTGTCGAGCTTTTTGCTCTTGGAGCTCTTTAAAGGCATGGCCCTCACAGGCAAATACATGTTTGCGCGCAAGATCACCATCCAGTTTCCTGAAGAGAAAACCCCAGCGAGTCCGCGCTTTAGGGGGCTGCATGCGCTCAGGCGCTATGAAAACGGCGAAGAGCGATGCATCGCTTGCAAGTTGTGCGAAGCGGTTTGTCCTGCCATGGCCATCACCATCGAGTCCGAGGTGAGGGACGATGGTACTCGGCGCACATCGCGCTATGACATTGATTTGACGAAATGCATTTTCTGTGGGTTTTGTGAAGAGAGTTGCCCCGTTACTCGATTGTGGAAACCCATATTTTTGAATACCACGGTGAAAAACGAGGCGACTTGTATTTCACCAAGGAGATGCTCCTGGCTGTTGGGGATCGCTATGAGAGCGACATTGCCAAGCACAAAGCGGCTGACGCCCCATACCGTTGACCATCACCCCTCCCTTTTAAAGTCCTCAGCACCGACCCCACAACCCCAATCACAGCATGGATCCACAAGCCGTTCTTTTTTACGTGTTCTCAGTCATTTTGCTGTTTGCCGCATTCCGTGTGATCACGGTGAGCAATCCTGTGCACGCGGCTTTATTTTTGGTCTTGAGCTTTTTTCAGGCCTCAGGGATCTGGATGCTGCTGCAAGCTGAGTTTTTGTCCATCACTTTGGTGCTGGTCTACGTGGGCGCGGTGATGGTGCTCTTTTTGTTTGTCGTGATGATGCTCGATATTGACTTGGAGAGCTTGAGAAAAGGTTTTTGGCGCAACTTTCATTTGGCGGCCACTTTGGGTGCGGTGGTGGCGCTTGAGTTGTCGGCTGTGCTCATGGGTGGATTTCGCTTGAGTCAACCCGCGCGTGCGGTGGGTGCTGCGCTTGATGCCGATCCGATGCCCAATACACAAGCCTTGGGTATTGCTCTGTACACCGAGTTTCTTTATCCCTTGGAGCTCGCGGCAGTCATTTTGCTCGTGGCCATCATTGCTGCCATCGCTTTGACGCTCAGAAAGCGCAAGGACAGTAAATTTCAAGATCCCTCTCAACAAATTCGCGTGCAACCCAAAGACCGCATGCGCTTGGTCAAAATGAAATCGGTGGTTGACGAGCTCGATCCCCCGTTGAGCACACCTGCGCAGGAGAAGTCATGACGGTCACACTTGGACACTTTCTCACCCTGGGGGCTATTTTGTTCGCCCTGTCGGTCACGGGCATCTTTCTCAACCGCAAAAACATCATCGTCATTTTGATGGCCATTGAGCTGATGCTTTTGGCAGTGAATATGAATTTTGTGGCGTTTTCACACTATTTGAATGACATTCAGGGCCAAGTCTTTGTGTTCTTTATTTTGACCGTCGCTGCGGCCGAATCGGCCATTGGTTTGGCCATTTTGGTGCTGCTCTTTAGGAACCGCTCGACCATCCACGTTGATGAGCTCAACACGCTCAAAGGCTGATGCGATGGAGAACTTTCACTGACACACGCCATCACTGCCCCATTGAGGGGTCAACCCGCTCAGATGGAAAGCAACCAAGGCACCGCACTCCAACCCTTTAGTCACCAACCTCACAAGTCCACCAACTCAACACTGCCCCTTTGTTCATGAGCCCACACCTAAACCTTTATCTTTTGCTGCTCGCGGCCATGGCCCCTTTGTTGGGTGCAATTTTGGTGGGACTGTGGGGCACGAGCCTCGGGGGCAATGTGATCGGGCGGCGTTGGAGCCACAGTTTGGCGATTTTGGGGGTCTTGGTGTCG
>CAISQQ010000479.1 GCA_903887655.1 uncultured Burkholderiales bacterium | reverse complement strand
GAGTTGCCCTTTTTGTCATTTTTTTGTCGTTTTTTTGGCCCCGATTCGCCGTTTTTTGATTTTTCCAGACACCCAGTACATTCAAGACTTTGACTTGCAACTGTTGGCTCGCTTGGTCAATGGACTGCCAGCGAGCAACATTCATGTGATCTTGCTCTTTAATTTGCGCGAACCTTATGAAAAGAAATTGGGTGTATTTGGCAAACACTTGATTCAATGGGTTTTGGAAAAGGAAAGTAATACGGCCTCCTCGTCCTACGCGGATAATGAGCTAGAGACAGCGTTTCGAAAAGATCCCAAATTGGGTGCGCCCATGAGTGCCAAAGAACTGAAGGCTCAAAGTGGCTGGGCGTCTCAAGAAGAGGTGGATTTCTCCCATGTCCATCATGCATCCGACAGAATTGAACCGGTTCTTTCTGAGTCCGAGTTGCTGCAAGCCGTGCATGATGTGGAGTCCGAACTCAAGCGACAAGAAGCCCTGGATGAACAGCCCGAAGAGGCACCAAAGCCACGTCCCAAGTCGAGTCGATTGGGCTGGGGGTTGTTGTTGGGCTTGCTGGTCTCGATGGGGGCTTTGGGGGCCATGTACCGTGATGTGATTATGCAAGAAGTGCAGAAGATGCAGGAGTATCTGAGCACGCCTCAATGGGACAAAACACCGAAAAAAGACCTGGCCGCCACCCCCCGTGTGACCAAGGCCGATCCCCCCGTGGCCCCTGTTGCAGAGAACAAAGAGGCCGCTGTTGGTCCGCCCGATGCCGCTACTCAGTCCACGAAGGCGACAAATGACGAAGGCCCGCTCAAGGCTGGCGCATCCCAAGGTCTCACCCCACCGGTCAAGCCCAATGACTCCTTGGTCCAGGAAAAAGAGGCAATTTTGTCACCGGCTCAGGACGCTGGTGCGACAAAACCTGCGAGTGGCAAAGATACAAGCAAAGATTCGGGTCACAACGTTGGCAAATCAGAGCCAGTTTTCAAAGAACCCCCCTTAAAAATACCTGTATTAAAAGACAGTTCTCCTGCCGCAGTTGCTGCCCCACTTTCTGCGGCTCCCAAAGAGCCAGGTGCAGAGGCCAAAACCGCCAAACCTGTCGCTGCAGTCACCAATGAAGGCCAAGCCAAACCAAGCACAACTGCCTCGCCCGCCTCACCCAGTGCTGAGAGTGGCAAGGACAGTGCGGCCGACAAGCCCACGGGTAAAAATGAGTGGGTCAATGCCTTGTCTGAAAAATCTTGGGTGCTGCAGTTGGCGGCCATGCCCACCAAGGCCGAGGTCTTGGAGCTCAAAGCCAAAACGCCAGCTTATGCGAGTGCTCAGGTTTTGCTCACCCGCAACCCACAAAGCAACAAGCCCTATTTCATTTTGGTGCGCGGGCCATTTGCGAGCAAAGAAGAGGCTCAAAGTGTCATTCAAAGCAATCCAGCGATGGAGAAAGCCTGGCTGAGAAGTGCCAAGTCCTTGAAGGCGCAATTCAAATCCAATTGAGTTGATTTCCAAGCCATTTTCTGGCCTTTTCGCGGCTGACTTCCTCGGATTGAGACGGTAACTCCCTGCCACATGGCCGGCTTGCAGTCCGCTTTCACGCCTTGGTGTTGGGGATGGGGATGATCCCGACCTGGGTCTGGACATTTCTGCCTCGATTTGCCCCCGATTTGGGCTCAATGGTCGTTGTTTGCTGCTCTACTCAGGACGGCTCGCTAGAGTCTGGCTTGAGGCCAATTGCATGGACCAGGTGTCAAATCAGTCTCAGCTTGCGTGCATAATGGTATTCAATGACGCAGGCTCAGGCGAATTAAAGTTCAGCGCATTCGAGGTCGATGTAAGCTCTGCATTGGGTATTTGAACTGCGATGGGTTGAATTTCATGGGACCCTGGTCTGCACTTGGTGCTGGTGGGTTTAATTGCCCGCGTTTCGATTTTGTGAAGGATCGCAAGTGTCGTCTGAGACAAGCAATAAAGAGCCGAACCATTCAAGTGATTCTCACGAGTCGCATCACTCCAAAGGAGCAACTTTTGTCGATCCTTTGGGGGCGAGTGACATTGAAGAAAGCGTTTCGCACCACCCGCAAAGTGCTGATGAGCAGTCGTTGGCCATGCTCGATGGAGCTCGAGAGTTAAACGATCACGAGGGTGATGTAGTCACAACGTCTGATCGGTCTTTGACCACGGACTTTGCGGACCCATCAGACCAGGTGTTGTCTGTTGAGGCGCTGGGCAATACTAAAGTTACGCCCGACAATGCCGATCAATGGTGGGAGGAGATCAAAATTCGAATGGACAAGCTTCGTCAAGACGTGGACGAGCTCAATGCCAGACTTGATCGGTTCAAACGCCCATAGTCCAATGAGTTGATGCACGCGAGCGCACACTTGTTGTTCAAGGGTGGTTTTAATTTCATGCCCCAAGAAAGCGTTCGGCCTTGTTTGAGCGTCATGCTCAATTGAGAACATCAGAACATTTCATCACCCTTAGAAGCAAAGCAGATTCCAATGAGCTCAGATAATTTCACCCCCGAAGATGCCCACGAAGAGTCTGCGGTTGCCGTGGTTGAAGATCAAGAGAACTTTGACCTCACGCAAGTCGCAGCCGAGATCGAGGCTTTGCAGTCCAAGTCCTTGGACAGCAATGAATTGGCCAAGCAGTTGGAGGATTTGACAGGGGTGGTGTTGAATTCGGCGGAAGCCTCCACCCGATCGGCCTCAGTGGCAGCAGACGTCAGTGGCGACATGCAAAAGGTCATGCAAGCCATCGGCGAAGCACATCAACGCAGCGTCAACCACTCCAGGATTTTGCTCGGTGCCATGCTGGTCTTTATATTGATTTCAATTGGCACCTTCTTTGCCATTTCCACCCGGATGCGACAAAACATCATCCAGCTCGATTCCTTGTCCATGGCGGTGGGCAAACGGGTGGTGGACTTGGATGCAACTCTGGGCACCTTTACCGAATCAACTCAATCCTTTAACGAGCTGACTGAAAAGCTCGAGGGTTTGCAGAGTTCACAAGCGAAGCTGGACAAGCGTGTTGAAGAGTTGGACAAGGTGATCACTGACGTGCCCAAGCAAGTGGGCGATCAGTCCAATAAAGCGTTGACCGAAAAACTCGCCGCCTTGGATAAACAAATCCAAGCCTTGGACAGCAAACTCACCGCACTGGCAAACCGACCCCAAGCCAATGTGGCAGCAACTCAGCAGTCAATGGCCCAAGAGTTTCAAAAACTTAAAAAAGACCTGGAAGTATCCTCTGCCAAAGCGCGGGAGGCGGCCACTCAAGCCCAGAGCGCTGCAGCTGCCGTTGTGGTTGCCGCCAAGCCCAAACCCGCGCCGGCCAAGTCAGAGACCAAGGGCGAGGTGAAGCCAGAAACGAAGGCAGACGCCAAGTCCAAAGACGCTTCGTCTGAAGTCCCTCATTCACCACCTGTGGCGGCGGCAGCACCGCCCGCAGCTCCCATCGTCCAGGCCCAACCGCCCAAGGAATTGGTTTATCCTCGGCCCAATGTCAGCAAGTCTTCAGAGTAACAAGTCTTCATGAGGAGGGTCTTGAGCTGCGACTGGGCTGGCGGGCAATCCCCCTTGAGGAGCTGCTTTTTTACCTGAGTATTTTGATGGCTCCATGCCCGCTGTGCTTGACTTCACCTCATGAAAGCTTTGTTCGCTGGCATGAGACCAAAACTCCTGGAAAACACCTGGCCAGTTCTTATCCGAAGTCTTGAAGCCCTTGGCGCTCAAGAGGGATCCGGGCTCCATGCTGGGAATCAAGGTGGACAAGGAGTGGGCCTGGGTTTGGTTGATGCGTCGCATAAAGTGATGAAGATCAAACTCTTTGGGGTCGCTCAAACCAGTGGCCTCGGTGATTTCTTGCAAGGACTCCAAGGTGTGGTGGTGAAAGTTCTTGACTCGTTGAGCCTTGTCGGTCACGACCAAGGCAACTTGTCGCTTGGGGTCTTGGGTGGCGACCCCAGTGGGGCAGTTGCCCGTGTGGCACGTTTGAGCCTGGATACAGCCCAAGGCAAACATGAAACCCCGAGCACTGTTGCACCAATCCGCACCCAAGGCCAGGGTTCTGGCGATGTCAAAGGCGGAGATGATTTTGCCACTCGCTCCAACCCGAATTTGGTCCCTGAGATTGAGGCCGACCAAGGTGTTGTGAACCAAGCGCAAGCCTTCTTGCATGGGCGTGCCCATGTGATCGGAAAACTCCAAAGGCGCGGCGCCAGTGCCGCCCTCTGAGCCATCGACGACGATGAAATCCGGTTGAATGCCGGTGGTGACCATCGCCTTGGCAATGGCAAACCACTCCCAGGGGTGACCAATGCAGAGCTTGAATCCCACCGGTTTGCCCTGGCTCAAGTCACGCAGCTCCTGAATGAAGAGCATGAGCTCGATGGGGTTGGAGAACTTGGAGTGGCTTGAAGGCGAGATGCAGTCTTGCCAGACCGGAACACCTCGGGCAAGCGCAATTTCAGGCGTGACTTTGGGCCCCAAGAGCACGCCTCCGTGCCCGGGTTTGGCGCCTTGACTGAGCTTGATTTCAATCATTTTGACTTGGTCACGCAAGGCTTGGCTGGTGAAGCGCTCGGGGCTGAAGTGTCCCTCCTCATCGCGACAACCAAAGTAGCCTGAGGCCACTTCCCAAATGATGTCGCCGCCGTGTGTTTTGTGGTGCTCAGAGATGGAGCCCTCTCCTGTGTCATGGGCAAAACCACCCAATTTTGCACCGTGATTGAGTGCCAAAATGGCGTTTGCACTGAGCGCTCCAAAGCTCATGGCCGAGATGTTAAAAAGGCTCATGTCATAGGGCTTGGTGCAGGTCTTGGAGCCCACTTTGACCCTGAAATCATGGCTTGCAATGTGCGTGGGCGACATGGAGTGGGTGATCCACTCGTAGCCTGTCGCATGCACATCGAGTTGTGAGCCAAAAGGCTTTTTGTCGGAGTCGCCTTTGGCTCGAGCATAAACCAAGGAGCGTTGGCTGCGAGAAAATGGGGCGGCATCGGTGTCGGCTTCGACGAAATACTGACGAATTTCAGGCCGAATGAACTCCAGTAAAAAGCGAAGGTGCCCAATGATGGGGTAATTTCTGAGTATGGAGTGGTGTGTTTGGGTGAGGTCACGCACGCCGACAGCGGTCAAGGCCAAAAAGAGGATCAGCCCGAATGCGTTTTGAGACAACACAATGAACTGCACCAAGCTCAAGCACAGACCCGCGAGTACCAAGAAAAACACGGTGTAGCGCACGGGATAAAGGTGATTGATTCGCTCAAGGATCATGGTGTGGGCTCTTAGAAAAAAGTGTTCAATGAACTGTGAACAATGGGGAATAAGGTGGGTGTCGTCAAAGACCGTTGCATTGAGTGTAATGCAGTCTTTGCGTAGACTCGATGACAGCCCGCCGTGGCTCCATTGCCGTCAAGACAATTGAAACCTGGGCTCATGGTCCAAGGGTGAGCGCGGGCCCAGTCAACCCTTGTTAATTGGCGCCCACCGCAGTCGTTAGCGCTTAAACTTTTTTGAGCTTGTCTGACAATTTGTGACGGGCCAATGAAGATACTTCCACCCGCAGTCTGGCCACCGAGAGTTGGCGCTCGGCGGTGTGCTGCACCTCGTCCAAGTGATTCAAAATCTGCACGCGCAAAGATTGTCCCTGTTCTTCAAGGGCCTTGAGTTGAGCGCGCAATTGCCGTTGCTGATCCATGCACTGGCTGAGTGAATTCACATTGGTGGCGATGGACTTCCAGCTCTTGGAGAGTTGGTCCTCCACAGGTTGTCTGAGTTGATCAAAAAGCTCTTTGATCAGGGGGTCTTCGCTCGAGTGGGGTGCCGGGTTGCGTTGTGACGCCGAGGAGGCTCTGCCTGGGTCTGAATTCAAGCGTTGGGCTTGCATGTTGCGTTGGGGCGCTTGAAAGTCTTGATGAGCATGGGGGCCGCTGGTTTGGACGCCCAACGACGAGGCACGTGCAGGCGCAATCGCATTGGCAGCGTAGGAGTCTTGAGCGTCCAAGGATTCCCAGCCCACTTCAGGGGTGTACTGCTTGAGGCCTTTGAAGGCTAGAAATTGATCTTGGTCCATGGTGAGCATTGTTCTTGAGCGTGAATCACCCTTGGGGCAATGGAATTAGACAAAAAAGCAGGTTGAAAAGATGAAGTTGCGCTTCACATTTTGACGGTGTTTTGTCGAGTAAAGCGCTTTAAAAAGTCGGGGATGGCCAAGGACACCACGGAGGTGGCTTCGGTCAAATTTTCCTGCGCCTTGCGTTGACGGTGTCGACTCAAGATGGAGTAGGCCGCTGCGGGGGGCGAGGTGGCCAGCACTTTGGGTGCAATTCTCGAGGGTGTGGACACCATCCTGTCCAATGGGCGCTCCGGAGTGGGCAGGGTCTTGGAGACCAAGCGAGACTTGATGGAGTTTTGCATTTGGTCTTTGGCTTGAGAAGACATCCGAATGTCTTTGGCAGCCACCACCGCTTGGGCAAACGACAAAAACGACTCGCCACAGGCGTCGGGCAAGTCCATCAAATAGCCTTGCTCGTACATGTCTCGGGCCGATTGGCTCTCCAAGATGGGTGGTGCCAACATGAAGCTCACGGGGAAGCGCTGACGGGTAAAAATGTTGGAGTTGAGTTGTTCAGACAGCACCCGTGTTGGACAAACCAACAGGGCCGGCGACTTGGTGATGGCCGAATCAAACACCCAGCGGTGACGGCTTAAAAAACCTGAGGTTGCCGCCAATTCGATCTCGGACACCGAGGTGGGAACCAAGACCATGTCAAATTCAAACATCAATTCGCCCGCGAGCGCATCCGTCCATGTCAAATCGGCCACCACAATGTCGTGACCTTGAACGGCACGTCGCAAATGCATTCTGGCTTCAAAAACAGGTCGATTGCCGCCCATTTCAATCGGCAAGGTCAGGTGTTGGACCAAGACGCCAACATTGGGCGCTCGTCTGAGCCAATTGCTCGAAGAGCCGTGCGGGTCCCAATCGATCAGGGTGGTGCGCATACCCAATTGGCAAGAGAGAAAGGCCGATAAATTGGCCGCCACTGTGCTTTTACCGACGCCGCCTTTTTGGCTGGTCACCAAGATTTTGAATGCCATGGCTTATTTAAACTCCAGGAATTGTATTGAACCCTGCGCTTTTGCACATGGGGTCACCCGAGACGCTACGAAACATGAAATCAAATATCGATGCCCGGGAATGGATCGTAACGTTTTAGTTGAATAAGGCCAACTATATCGTTGTTCTTAAACAACTTATTGAAAATCGACGGTTTTGTACCCGCGCCCATGCACAAGGGTCAAATTCTTTCATAGTGTGAAAATATAAAAAAATCGATTCAACACCCTTCCCATGAAGCCTGGTCGGCACAAATGACCGGCATCAAGGTGTTCAGCGTGAATCGATAGAGGCGCTCCAGCGCTCATCCCAATCGTGTTGAACGCCATCCAAATCACGGCGTTGGCGCTTGGTGGGACGTCCTTGTTGGATGCTCGATGCGGGATCTTGGGTCAAGGCGTAATCGCGGGCATTTTTGGCGCGCAACTCAACGCTCTCGGGGGTTTCTTGATACAAGCCTTGGGCCGTGGAGGCGGGCCCGCGCATATGGCTCATGCCGAGCACCACGACGGTTTTGAGTTGATGGCCTTGGCGCATTTGAATCACGTCGCCGAGTTTGATCTCTTTGGAGGGCTTGGCAGTGGTTGCGTTGACATGGACGCGGCCTTTGAGCAGTTCATCGCTGGCCAAGGTTCGGGTTTTAAAGAACCGTGCGGCCCAAAGCCATTTATCAATTCGCATTGTGACGGGTCAGGGTTGAAATGGAGACGGGAATGGTGGGCTTGTCAGACGCGCTAGAGACCACCCGTTTCATTATATAGACCCCTAGTTCTTCACGCACACGGAGTCAGGGTCTGAAATGACTGACCCGCAGCACAAGCGCCGACTCGATTTGACGAAACACATTCAACCAAGGCGACATGGTGTTGGCGTTCAAACCGAAGGCATTGGGTTCTTTTTGGGGCCGAAAAAGCCGCAGGCTCGCGTACCAAGGACTGTCGGTGCGCTCATGCAGCCAGCGCCAGTCGGCACTTTGGGGAATCATGAGCCAAGTGTCTTGCCCAAGCGCTGCACTCAAATGCGCAACACTGGTGTCCACGCTCACGACCAAGTCCAATTGGTCGATGAGACCCGCGGTGTGAGAAAAATCGGTGAATGACTCGCTCCAATTGCAGATGCTGCCGTGATCGTGCATCAAGCGAGCCTCGTCGTCGCTGGGGTCCTTTTGTAAGGCAAAGTAGTCGATACCCGCCGGTAAAAAAGGCAGCCAGTCCTGCAATCGACAACTTCTTTTGTAGTCGTATTGGTGTTGGCTGTTGCCCCTCCAGACCACACCAACCCGAAGGCGTTTTTTTGGGCCCAAAAGTTGACCAAAGTGGCTCGAGTGTGTGCTCGAAGCCTTCAAGTACGCCCCAGGCAGCAATTGATCCCATCGCACAACGCCAAGCCGCCAGGGCAAGGAGAGCAGGGGCAAATGGGTGTCAAAGGGCGGTGGGCGTTCACCTGCTTGAGTCCATTGGTCCACCCCAGGCAAAGAGGAGAGCAAACCCATCAGTGCCGAGGGAATCTCAAACACCACACGCGCTCCCAAGGCTTGGAGTGCTGGCACGAATCGACTGAATTGAATCGTGTCACCCAAACCTTGTTCGTAGTAAATCAAGATGGTGCGGTTCTTCAGTGAAGCTTGACCATCCCACAAGGGCTCCCGGTAGTGCCGCTTGAGGCTGTCAAAGTTACTCAACTTCCAACGCCACTCGTACAAGGGCCATCCTTGCAAGAAATTGCCTTGGACCAAAAAAAGCAAGGCTTTGTTCCAATGGGCATCCGTGTCCTCAGGGGCTAAAGCCAAGGCGCGGTCGTAGGCGGCCAGAGCGTCTTCAAAGCGGTGCAAGTCAGTGAACAAATTGCCCAAATTGGTCAAGGCATAACGATTCTCAGGTTGAAGTGTGAGGGCTTGTTCATAGCACCACAGAGCTCGTTCGGTTTGATTTTTTTGCTGCAGCGCATTGCCCAAATTGTTATAAGGCTCGGCCAAGGCGGGATTGAGTTCAATCGCTTTTTCATAGCTCGCGATGGCCGCGTCCAAATCGTTCAAATCCTTCAAGACGATACCTTGGTTGGTATAGGCCTCGAGGTAATCGGGTTTGAGCTCAATGGCACGAGCGTAATTTTCCAAGGCCAAGGCATGATTTTTGAGCTCATGGTGAATGATCCCCAAGCTGTAAAAACCTTCGGCATAATCGTTTTGTCGAAACACCACCTCCTGGTGGGCTTTGAGCGCCGCATTCAAGTCACCCAATTTTTGCAGGGCCAGCCCTTTGTTGTAGAGGGCATTGATTTCGTCGGGTGCCAGTGCCAAGGCTTGGTCAAAGGCCATGACCGCTTCAAGCCAAGACGCCAAATCCAAAAGGACCAAGCCTTTGGAAAAAAAGTAGGCGCTCACTTGGTTATTCAAGGCAATGGCGGCATTGAGACTGCGCAAGGCCAGGGCGTGTTCTTGTTGCTCGTGCAGCACCAACCCGCGGTGGTAGAGTGCCACACTGTCTTGGGGGTTGAGGACGATGGCCCGATTGAAGGATTCGATGGCTCCCGCCAAGTCATGGTCCTGAGTTAAAGCATTGCCCAAATTCAGGTGTGCAAGGGCAAATTCAGGATCAATCTGGAGCGCTTTTTGGTAGCTGTCAATGGCTTCGCTTCTGCGCATCAATTTGATCAATACATTGCCGCGGTTGACCCAGGAATGCAGATCTTTGGGGTTGAGCGACAGCGCCGTGTCGTAGTGTGTGAGCGAGTCAAGCCATTGCCCCAACTGTTGGGTGATCTCGCCCAGCTCGAAAGCCGCCTCTGCGCTGGTGGGATCGAGCCGAAACGCTTCCTTAAAGCTGCTATGGGCCCGCTCCCACTGGCCCAAGCTTTTGAGCAGCTGGCCTTGTTGTCGCAGCAGCATGGGCTCTTGAGGCTCGAGTGTCAAGGCGTGGTTCAAGTGTGCCAAGGCGTCTTGCAGACGCTGGGTGTTGACACACACGACACTCAGCATCACATGGTATTTGGTCTTGTTGGGTGCCAGCGTCAAGAGCGCTTCAAACACAGCCTGGGCTTGCTGCCATTGACCTTGATCGATCAATGTCAATCCATGTTCGAATGAGCCATCCTCTGTGTCTTCGTGGCTCCAAGGTGAGTCAGGTGCTGTCATTGTCTATCGCCATGATTCGAGGACCATGGTTTTGAATGGCCTTGAGTTCATCTTCAGCCCGCACACCGCGTTTGTCAACAGCAACAACACAGGGAAAGTTGCAACGCTTACCAGCGTGCGTGCCGACCTGTGGCGTTCAATCCCATCGTCTAGGGCTTGGGCGCCATGACACGAGGCGTCACGGTCAGAATCGCTTTACCAGAATTGACCACGCTCGCATCACTGATTTGAATGGTGGCATTGCGATTCTCTTTGGTGAACACCAGTATGCTGGTTTGTCCGCGCACGGAGCTGAGCAAAGTCCAGCCTTGCTTGGGGTATTGTTCCAGAAAGAATCGGTACGCAATGGCTGCATCTTTGCCCACATCGAGCGTAATTTTCCCAACCCAAGCGTCACCGGAACCCATGATCAAGGTTTGTTCATTGATCATTTTGGCCCCCGCGGGCAGGGTGTTGGGCGTCAAGCCTTCAAACTCGTTGCTGTTCAAGGCTTGCTGTGGGCTGTCGTCCAGGGACGTTTTGGGTGTGGTGGAGCAGCCTGTGCACATCACCACCAACGACAATCCCAAGGTGAGCGAAGAGGTGAGAAAAGAGGGTTTCATGCGTTGAATGGGGAGTTGAAAAATGAAGCCTGGAGGAGGGTATTTCCATGTTCAGGGCGATGGACACAGTATAGGGGATTTGGCTCGACCCCCTTCATGCAGACTTCAAATGCCCGCGCAATGCATCCTTGAGGCCCCAAGTTGCCCCGACGTGCAAAACACTGGGTGCCAGTACCTGGGGCGTGGCACTAAGCGTGGAGTTGAGTGAGTCCTCCCATATAGGGCAGCAACACCTCAGGAATCAGCACACTGCCGTCGCTTTGCTGGTAATTTTCCAATACGGCCACCAAGGTGCGCCCAACCGCCAAGCCAGAGCCATTGAGTGTGTGGACATATTCATTCTTGCCCTGTGCGTTTTTAAATCGAGCTTGCAGCCTTCGGGCTTGAAAGGCCTCGCAATTAGAGACCGAACTGATTTCACGGTAGGTGTTTTGAGCAGGCAGCCAAACCTCCAAATCATGGGTTTTGGCCGCACCAAATCCCAAGTCCCCAGTGCACAAGGCCATGACCCGGTAGGGAAGTTTGAGTTGTTGCAAGATGGCTTCTGCGTGTCTTGTCATGGCATGCAACGCGTCTTCGCTGTGGTCGGGGTGCACAATTTGGACCATCTCGACTTTGTCAAACTGATGCTGGCGAATCATGCCACGGGTGTCTCTGCCATGAGCACCCGCTTCAGAGCGAAAACAAGGTGTGTGGGCTGTGAGTTTCAACGGCAACTCACTCTCGCTCAAAACGCAGTCGCGCACGAAGTTGGTGAGTGTGACTTCACTGGTTGGAATGAGGTAAAGCGCCAACGACTCTGAGGCGCCTTCGCCGTTCACCTCGGCCCCGTCTTGTCCACCTTTTTTGGCAGCGAACAAATCCTCTTCAAATTTGGGCAGTTGCCCTGTGCCTTTGAGGGTTTGGGCGTTCACAATGTAAGGCGTGTAGCACTCGGTGTAGCCGTGCAATTGGGTTTGCGTGTCCAGCATAAACTGTGCGAGGGCTCGGTGCAACCTGGCCAAGGGGCCTTTCATCACGGTGAACCGAGAGCCTGCAAGCTTGGCGCCTGTCTCAAAGTCCAGTCCCAAGGGCTCACCGAGCTCGACATGGTCTTTGGGCGTGAAGCCCAGGGCTGCCGGCTCTCGCCCGTCAACAGAAGGGCTCCAACGGCGAAGTTCGATATTGGCCGATTCATCTTTGCCCACGGGCACACTGGGGTCTGGCAAATTGGGCACCAATGCGAGCAAGGCCTCAAGCTCGGATTGAATCACCTCTAGGCGAGCGGCCGAACTCTCCAAGGCGTCCTTGAGCTCAGTGACTTGCTGCATGATCGCTGAAGCGTCCTGACCCTGAGACTTCAATTGACCAATTTGTTTGGACAAAGCATTTCTTTGTGCCTGAAATTGTTCGGTTTGAGTTTGCAGGGTTTTGCGCTCGTTCTCCAAGTCCTGATAACTCTGCATGGACAAAAATGGCTGGGGTGATTTGCGGCTCTCCAAGCGGGCGATCACTTGGGGCAAATCTCGGCGGAGTAAGTTGATGTCTAGCATGGCGATTTTGGAGGGTCTATGAAATGAAAAGGATCAAGCCTTGCACGGCGCCAAGCGGCAGGACTCAGCATGGGTGAAGACAGCGGGTGTCAAGCTTCTTAAAAGGTCGTGAAAGCCAGCCATTGTCATGAGTGTGAGCCAAAGGGGCGCAGCCCTTTGGGCAGTGGAAATTTGACGGTTTCTTGCACGCCACTCATGTGACGCACGGTGACAGCGCCCAGTTCTCTGAGCTTGGCAATCACCGCTTGGATCAACACATCGGGGGCGGAGGCGCCAGCGGTGAGCCCAACGCGGCTGCGTCCCTCAAACCACTCGGCTTGGAGCTCTGAAGCATCGTCGACCATGAAGCTTGGCTTGCCAAACTTGGCGGCCACATCGCGCAATCGATTCGAGTTCGAGCTGGTGGGACTGCCCACCACGATGACGATGTCCACTTGAGGACTCATGAGTTTGACGGCATCTTGTCGGTTTTGAGTGGCGTAACAAATGTCTTGCTGTTTGGGCGAACGAATTTTCGGAAAGCGTTGTTGAACCGCCGCTAAGATATCGGCCGCATCGTCCATTGACAAGGTGGTTTGTGTGACGACTGCCAACAGCTCTGTTTGCGCTGGCTTCACCAAGGCGACTTGATCAACATCCTCTACCAAGTGAATCCCTTGACTGAGTTGCCCCATGGTGCCTTCCACTTCAGGATGGCCCTTGTGTCCAATCATGATGAACTCATAGCCTTCTTTGGAGAGTTTGGCCACTTCGACGTGAACTTTGCTCACCAAAGGGCATGTGGCATCAAAGATGCGAAAGCCACGCGCTTGGGCCTCATGCTCCACCGACTTGGGCACTCCATGGGCGCTGAAGACCAAGGTGGCGCCGGGCGGAACGTCGGCCAATTCCTCGATGAAGACAGCACCCTTGGTTTTGAGATCATTGACGACAAAGGTGTTGTGAACGATTTCGTGGCGAACATAAATGGGGGCGCCAAACTTGTCCAACGCTTGCTCCACAATTTCGATGGCGCGGTCAACGCCGGCGCAAAACCCACGCGGTTCGGCCAGGAAAATTTCACGATCCATGGCCTTGATATTCATAAAACCCCCAGCACCTTGACTTCAAACACCACTGCCTCACCAGCCAAGGGATGATTGAAGTCAAACTGAATGGCTGAGTCTGAAATATCCATGACCGTACCTGCATACTGGCCCTCTCCGTTGGGAGTGGGAAACTGCACCACGTCACCGACTTGATAGACTTCCAGAGGATCTCCAAGTTTGGCAAGCAAGGACCGTTTGACCCACTGCTGCATCTCAGGATTTTTGGGGCCAAAAGCATCCCCAGCGGCAATGTTCAGCGTCACATGGGCGCCTTCTTCAAGGCCCAACAACCGAGACTCCAAGGCGGGCGACAGCTCACTGGCACCCAGCGTCAAGGTGGCGGGTTTGTCCTGGAAGGTGTTGATCACATCGCCCTTATTGCCACTGAGCCTGTAGTGCAAGGTGACGAAGGAGTGGGCGTCAATTCGAGGGGTCATGGTTGCATTTTGCACAAAGTTGAATGATCAATGAAAGAATAGCTTTGCATTTTAGGGCTGATTTGGCCTGTCGTCTTTAAAATTTCGACGACTTTGCTGTCAAAAAAACAGGCTGCTGGGTCTGTTTCTTCGATGGTGAAATGCGCCGTTTGGGCCGCCAGCCGTGACTGCTCACCAGGATCTCTCAGCCTTGGCGGCGTCCATGCGGCCCATGTTGGCGCCCATGGCACATCGCGATATCATGCGCACGACTCACCTTTTTCGTTCAACATGGGGCCAACAACTTGAAATCCAAATCACTGACCGACTTGGCCAAGCTCAAGGAGGAACTCAGCCGTCAGCAAGAGCTCGAAGCCCAGAAACGTCAATTGGAGATCGAGCAAGAAAAAGTGCGCCAGTCACAAATGAATCTTTTCTTGAAGGCGGTGGGGCCAGTCTTGCCGATTCAACACGGCCAACGTGTTCGCCTCAAAACCACGCCACCCGAGCCCATTGCATTTCAGCAAATCAAGGACGACCAAGCGGTGCTGCAAGCGAGCTTGAGTGATGAGTTTGATGCCTCAACTTTGCTTGATGTGGATGACCAACTGAGTTTTCGCCGCCCAGGCATCGGACTGGATGTGACGAAAAAGCTGCGCACAGGCGGGTGGTCCATTCAAGGCCAAATTGACTTGCACGGACTCAGGCGTGAAGAGGCCCGTGAAAGTCTCAACCAGTTCATCAGAGATGCCAGCAAAATGGGGTGGCGCTGCGTGCGGGTGGTGCACGGCAAAGGGTTGGGTTCTCCTGGCAAAGAGTCTGTTCTTAAAGCCAAAACCCAGACTTGGTTGGTGCAAAAAAATGAGGTACTGGCCTTTGTTCAGGCCAAGGCCTCGGAAGGCGGTGCAGGTGCGCTCGTGGTTTTGCTCAAAGGGGCTTTATAAGGGGTCGCTCGTTAGGCGTTGTCTCCCGCAAGACCTCAACCGCACCAGCCGACGGCTGACGTGTGGGTCTCAACTGTTGCGCATCCAGTCTGCTGTTTTGAAAAAACTCTGCGCGAGTTGGTCTTTGAGATCCTCCTCAACGCCCAGCTCAGACATGGCCTGGTGCATGCACAGCAGCCATTGGTTGCGCTCCAAAATACCAATCTTGAACGGTAAGTGACGGGCTCGCAGCATCGGGTGTCCCACCTGTTCTTGGTAAAGAGCGGGGCCACCAAGCCAGCCCGACAAGAACCAAAAAAGACGTTCTTGAGCGTGGCTCAGCTCAGGCCCATGCACGGCACGCAGCTCCTGGTAAGCCTCTTCGCAGTCCATGAGATGGTAAAACCGTTGGGTGAGTTCGCGCACTCGATCCTCACCGCCCAAACGCTCATAGGGGGTGCTGGCCGGGAGGGATTCTTCAAGTTCGTGAGTCATGGCAAAAGGTGAACCCTGGCAACATCAAACTCAGTGTCGCCCAAGGTGGGACGACCCATTTGATGAAGATCCTCGGTTCAGTGGTTGATCGAAGCCGTGTTGACAAGTTGTTTTGATTTTAGAGCGCTGAATTCCTAAGGGTTTGCATCACGGGGTTACTCAAGACCCCCTTCAGTCCCCAACTTCCGGCCACCCAGGCCAAAGCAGCACCCGCCAAAATCCCTTGAAGCAGCAAAAAGCCATTGGGTGACCAGGTGAAGTCAAACACATACTTGGCCAAGGCGCCCCCAATCAGCCACGCCATGGTGCTGGCTAACAATCCAGACAGTGCACCCATGGCGATGAGTTCAGTGCGTTGCACGCGAATGAGCAGGTGTTGGGTGGCCCCCAAAGCGCGCAAGATGGCCTGATCGCGAAGGCGCTCGTTTCTCGACAGCCCAATAGCGGCAAACAAAACACCCAAGCCTGCGGCCAAGGTGAACAGAAACAAGGCCTCAATCGCCAAAGTAACTTGGTCAAGGATCGATTGAATTTGAGTGAGGGTGGCATCCATGTCCACCTCGGTGATGTTGGGGAATTGATGAATCAATGCATTGTCAAAATGGGGTTCGTTGGGAGCACGAAAAGAAGAGATGTAAGTCAAGGGTAAATCGGGCATGCTGTCGGTGTTGAACATGACAAAGAAATTGGCCCTCATGGAAGTCCAATTGACCTCGCGTATAGACGTGATCACTCCCTCTTGTGATTCACCCGCCACGTCAAAGACCATCCGGTCACCCATGGAAAGCCCCAATGTTTTGGCCATACCCGCTTCCACGCTCAAGCCCTTGGGAGATTGTGCGCTCCAATCGCCCAGGGTGATGCGGTTGTGCTCGGGCGAATGGGCGCTGAACGACAGGTTAAAAGAGTGATCGACCAAGCGGCGTGCTTGATCGTCGCTGTAATCTTGCGCACTCACGGCTCGGCCGTTAATACCAATCAATCGACCCCTGAACATGGGGTACCAATCAAAACTCCCCACGTTGTGGGAGCGCAAGTAGTCTTGAAACGGTTCACTTTGAGAGGGCGATAAATTGATGACAAAGCGGTTGGGTGCGTCTTTGGGGGAACTTTTTTGCCAACTTTGGATCAAGTCTGTTCTCAGCAAGACCAACAACATCAATGCCAGTAAGCCCACCGACAAGGCGCTCACTTGCAGCAAGGTGTAGGCAGGTCTAGAGGTCAACTGCCGGGTCGCCAGGGTCAGTCCTATTGGAAAGGAGGCCCTGCTTTGAACCCACAGCAAGAGTTGTATAAAGGCCCAAGTGAGCACGGCAAAGAGCACAATGGCCAGCGCAAATCCGCCCACCACCATGAGGCCGAGCTTCAAGTGTTGGCTCACCATCACCAAGAGCGCGCCTAAGCCGCTCAGTCCCAAGATCAGCACCCCAAGAGTGATGCCTTTGGGCGGGTCGAGATCGCGGCGAATGATGCGCATGGGCGTCACGCGCGAGAGCTGCATGATGGGCGGCCAACCAAAGGTCATGAGCAAGGTGAGTCCGATGGCCAGGCCTTGCCACCAAGGTCTGGTTGAGGGCCAAGGCAACTGGGTATCCAACAGGCCTTTGAGCAGTTCGATCAAGCCCAGATGCATGCCAAACCCCAAACCGAGACCCGTTGCTGAAGCGATCAGGCCCACGACCCCAAACTCGAGTAAAAAGACCCGCTCGATACTGGACTGGGTTTGGCCCAATACCCGATAGAGCGCACAGTCATTGAGCCGCTTCATGGCAAAGCCCCTGGCTGCCAAAGCCACTGCCACAGCGCAGAGCAACGCACACAGCAAAGAGACCAAGTGCAAGAACTCTGAGGCTTTGTCCAAGGTGGCGCGCATCTCCGGTCGTCCATCTTTAAGGGTTTCGAGCCGAATGCCTCTGGCGCTTTGATCCTGAAGTTTCGTCTTGAGCCACTTTTGGTACTGATTCAAATGCTCAGGGCTTCCAACCAGAGCCAATCTCCAATTGATCCGTGAGCCTTCCAGCACCAAATGGGTGGAGGCCAAGTCAGCGACATTGATCATCACCCGAGGGGAGAAATTCATGAAGCCCGAGCCTTTATCGGGCTCATCTTCAATGACAGCTTGCACGCGCAAGCTGGCATCGCCCAAAACAATGCTTTGACCAACGGAAACAGACAAAAAATCGAGCACACTCGGATCGACCCAAGCCTGCCCAGGCAAGGGGCTGTTCAGACTTTTTGCTGCTGTTGTCGCTCCTTGGGCTTGGGCGGCCAAAGCGTCTTGAAGCTTGACCACGCCCTTGAGGGGATAGCGGTTTTCCACGGCTTTGAGAGACACCAAGTGCGTGGATCCATTGGACGATTGGTTCGAGCGCGCCATGGTCGAGAGCGTTAAAGTTTGGGTCATCTCCAGCTCCAAGGCCTGGGCTTGTTGTTTGAATTCCAACGAAACCTCATGGTCACTCACCACCACCAAGTCGCCCCCCATGAGTTCAGTTGCATGCGACTCCAAACCGCGCTCAAGTCGATCGGATAAAAAAGACACCGAACTCATGGCGGCAACACCCAGGCAAACTGAAAACACCAGCAGTTTGAGTTCGCCCGAGCGAAAGTCACGCAAGGTCGAGCGCAAAGCTGTTTTGAAAACATTCATTGAATAAGCGCTGGTGGACATGTTGGTTGGTGGGCAAAGGGTGTTGAGTCACGACCGAGACGGGTGCGGTGTTTTACCCTGATCAAGGCCGTCTAAGCTTAACAGAGCCCATCAAACCCACTGGCACACTTCCCCGATTGTCCCCGAGCGCTTCTTAGTCATTGTCTGTATTGACGCTTTTTGGGCATGTGTTTAAGATATCAAAACGTTGTTCTTTTGGGTGGAACATTTTGGGCTGTTCACCTGCGTGACGAATCTCATCCCCGCTTCATTGCCGTGGATTTTTAAATTGTTTTTTAACCCCCCTTCAATCACCATGCCTCACGATAAAGACACCAGCCATTGGCACGAACCTGCAGGACACAAGCGTGCTGGCTTTGGCGAATTCAAAAAACAGCCCACCCCCTACGACGCTTTCATGCAAGAGGAGGGCATCCCAGTCTTTCGGGGTGTAGGCATCAGTAAAGTGCAAAATTTGGCGTTGATGCCATGGAAAAGAACGGGTGGTAAAGGCCACTATATCCAGTTGTATGGCACCGAGACCCGTTGGGGCTGTCACGTGGTGGAGGTACCCGCAGCAGGTGCGCTTCACCCAGAGCGCCACATGTATGAGGAGATTTACTTGGTTGTCGAAGGCCGGGGTACTACCGAAGTGTGGCAAGAGGGAGATCAAAAGAAACATGTCTTTGAATGGCAAAAAGGCTCCATGTTTTCGATTCCCATCAATGCATGGCATCGCATTGTGAATGCGACCAATAGCGGAGCGCTCCTGCTTGGCGGCACCACCGCTCCCAATGTGCTCAATATGCTACAAAATACAGAGGCAGTTTTCAATAACCCCTTTATATTCAAAGACCGCTTCAACGGTGCAGATGATTTTTACAAAGCACAAGATGAAATTGAGCCCGATCCTGTGAGAGGCTTGGCCATGCGTCGCACCAACTTCATCCCTGATGTGGTTCACTGTGACTTACCTCTAGACAATCGACGCTCACCAGGCTACCGCCGCATAGAGCCTTTCATGACCAACAATTGTTTTTATTTCTGGATTGGACAGCATGAAAATGGTCGTTACTCCAAAGCGCATGCGCACACCTCGGCAGCAGTTTTGATTTGTCTCAACGGCAAAGGTTATACCTACACTTGGCCCGAAAAAGAAGGCATCAACCCCTGGAAAGATGGTAAACCTGAGGTGGTCAAACGTATTGATTATGAACCGGTTGGTTTGGTGTCGGCTGCACCTGGTGGAGCGCGTTGGTATCACCAACACTTCAGTGCCGGTCAAGAGCCGCTTCGCTTGACCGCCTGGTTTGGTCCGCACAATCCAGGCCGTGATCCTGGCGCTCCTGGTGAAAAACACACCGATTACACCGCGCAAGAACTCACTGAAGAGGGTGGTACAGCCATTCCCTATTGGATGGAAGACCCTTACATCCGCCAAGAATATCAAGCTTTGATCAAGGCCAACGGGGTTCCCGACCGCATGGACCCAGCATGGTATGAGGTACCCGAGGGACAAGCTAACTTCGTCAAGAAATGAGCGAAGACGCTGGCGGGCGGATTTTTTTCAGCAACATCAAGCGCAGTCTTGAAGTGGAGGATGAAATCGTCCTCATTAGTGTCGGGGTGGATATTGGATCATCTACCTCACATTTGGTTTTTTCGCGGTTGGTGATGGAGCGTTTGGACAACCGCTATATCGTCAGTGAGAGGACTGTTTTGCACGAGTCGGATGTGCTGCTCACACCCTACGCTGAGAATCAGACCATTGATGCAGATCGTTTGGGGCAATTCATCAATGCTCAATATGAAGAAGCAGGAATCACTCCCGACAAAATTGATACGGGCGCCTTGATTTTGACGGGTGTGGCCGTTCGAAGGAGCAATGCGCGTGCAATTGCAGACCTGTTTGCCAAAGAGGCGGGTAAATTTGTGTCCGTGAGCGCGGGCGATGCGCTGGAGACCACGTTGGCTGCCTTTGGTTCTGGTGCCGCAGCGTTGTCCATCCGAACAGGCCAAACGGTGATGAATATTGACATGGGTGGTGGTACCACCAAGTTCGCGGTTTGTCGTCACGGTCAAGTCGTTGACATTACCGCACTTGATGTGGGTGCTCGTATTGTGTCGTTTGATGACCATGGGTTCGTAAATCGAATCGAAGAAGCGGCGAAACAATTGGCCCGTGAAGCCCACATCGATTTGGTCTTGGGTGAGCCTTTGAGTGAGGGTGATCGATTAAAGCTGGTTCAATTGATGGCCCAGCGCGTACTTGAGGTGAGCCATCGTCTGCCCAGTGCTTCATTGCCTGATGCCGCGATAGCCCTGTTGCGTCTGGACTCCATGGAGTACGCTCATACACCCGAGATTCTCACATTTTCTGGTGGTGTTTCAGAATACATCTATGACAAACAAGTCAACAGTTTCAATGACTTGGGGCCCGATTTGGCCCGTGAGGTCAAACGCTTGGTGCTTGAGCAGTGGCCCAGTGTTGAAATGCTTGAACCCATACAGGGTATTCGTGCCACGGTTGTGGGAGCCTCACAATACACCGTCCAGGTCAGTGGCAGTACCATTTTTGTCGAACCCAAAGAGACTCTGCCGCTTCGCAACATTGCAGTGATCGCTCCAGAAATGACTTTGACGTCGGAGATCTTGGATCCACAAGTTATTGCACAAGCAATTCGTAAATCACTGCGTCGGCTCGATTTACAAGACGGAGGAGTGGTGGTGGCCATGTTCTATGAATGGGGTGGATCAGCGAGTTACGCCCGATTGGATGCATTTTGCCAAGGTGTTCAAATCGGCTTGGACGCCTTGATCTCAAAAAAGCAGCCCGTGGTCTTGGTGGGTGAAGCGGATTGTGCTGGCCTCATTGGTATTCACTGTCAGCAAGAACGTCACTTTGGGGTTCCTGTGATATCGGTTGACGGGGTGACACTCACAGAACTTGATTATGTCGACATCGGTGCGATGCTGGAGACCTCGGGAGCTGTACCCGTGGTGATCAAATCTTTGGTCTTTCCATCCTCAAGTGGGCTTGGTAAAAGCGGATTTAGTTTGGAAGCCAAGGGTAATGAAAGCAAATCATGAG
>CAISQQ010000478.1 GCA_903887655.1 uncultured Burkholderiales bacterium | reverse complement strand
TTCACGCCGACTTGTTGTCGGTAGAGCGTCAAAGCAGAAATCTCATTTATCGACCCCATGTTGAGCGGGTTCAACAACTCAGTGATTTCTTGATGGACAACTGTTGCGGCGGTAAAGCTTGCACGCCAACTCACACGATTCAACCCTCCCAGATCCCATGAACCACGACCCCATTCAATTGATCCATTCACACAAAGGCCACTGTATAAGCATGGTGCAAGAGAGGGCTTGGACAAAATTTTTGATCCCGATGGACACAATGAGTCTTCTCGCGACTCATCCCCAGCCATGAAGGCGTATCTTGCCGAATGGATTGGAACTGCCATGCTTCTCGCGGTGGTTACCGGCTCAGGGTTGATGGGCGAGACCTTGGGGTCGGGTAATGCGGCCGTGGCTTTGCTTGGCAATAGCATTGCAACGGGTGCAGGCCTTTATGTATTGATTGTGCTCTTGGGTCCTGTTTCAGGGGCCCATTTCAACCCAGTGGTCAGTTTGATGAGTTGGAGACTGGGCCTCTTGAGCGCCAAAACACTGCTCGGTTATTGGATCTGTCAAGTCTGCGGTGCCTTAACGGGTGTGTGGCTCACCCATTGGATGTTCAATTTACCCATCATCCAAGCGTCAATGAAAATTCGAACCGGTCAGGGCGTGTGGGTGAGCGAGTTCTTGTCCACCTTGGTGCTGTTGGCTGTCATTCGATTGGGTGACACAACGGCCAAAGAAAAAGTTCCGATGTTGGTCGCAATGACGGTCACGGCAGGTTACTGGTTCACCTCATCGACCTTTTTTGCCAACCCAGCAGTGACATTTGCCCGGAGTTGGACCAACACCTTTGTTGGTATTGCCCCTAGCGATGTGTTGGGATTTGTGGTGGCACAATGTCTGGCCGTCTTGCTCGTGATGGGCTTTTTAGCGCTCGTTCGGAATAAACCCAAGTTGACAGCTCCAACCCAGGATTGATTTCCTGTGCATGGATCCTTTAGGGATCCATCATGGATCATCCCCATTCTTGCCAAGTTCTGAACACTTCATGGGTGTTTTTTTCTTTCAATGCGAGGATCCTCCATGCACAACCATCATTCTCTAGTCTCTTGGGTCCACACCTTTGCCAAGACCTGGTTGGTCCTGATGCTGGGGCTCTTGGGCTTGTGTTTTGCTGCCGACCCCGGCAAGACGGAGTGCAAAAGCACCCTGGAGTGCGATCAGCAACTTGAAAGAATGGGGGCAACTCGGCAAGTCAAGGTTTCCGAAGACAATGCCACCAGCCTCAATGACAGTCGAGAAGATCAGTTTTATCTCATCAATGAGGTCAACAAAGCCTCCTTGGTGATGCTCGCAGAGGAGGGCGTGGTCTCCAAGACCATCGCCAAAAAAATTGCCCAAGGGGTGATCTCCATGGCCGATCAAGCCAGCCAAGCTGGTGGCAAAAGACCCGCTGACTACCTTCAAATTGAACGCATGCTCACCGACCGCGTGGGAGCAGATGGCTCCTTGATCCACAGTGGACGCAGTCGACAAGACATCTATGCCACCACACGTGCCATCAAACTCAGGAATCAGTTGCTCGACTTCCATGATGCGCTCAATGCGCTGCGAAGCACGCTCATTGCCTTGGCCAACAAGAACACACAAACGGTCATTCCCGCCTACACCAACGGTGTTCAAGCCATGCCCGACAGTTATGCCCATTATTTATTGGGATTCATCAATGCCTTGGAGCGAGACGCACAAAAGATCCACGATGCATACCCCAGACTCAATTCGAGCCCCATGGGCACCGCGGTTTTGGCCAACTCAAGCTGGCCCATCAACCGCGAACGTTTGAGTTATCTCTTGGGATTTGATCAATTGGCCGTCAACTCCTTCGATGCCTCCCAAATCATTCCCTTGGACAACACCTTGGAGGCCATTGGAATTGTCAACACCACGGCTTTGAAACTGGGCATGATGCTGCAAGATCTCCATACCCAATACCACCAAACCCGGCCTTGGTTACTTTTGGATGAAGCGTCCACCTACACCAGCAGTTCGATGCCGCAAAAAAGAAACCCAGGCCTGATCATGCGTGCGCGTGAGGCGGCCTCCACGCAGGTCGGTTTGGGGGTGGCCATCTTGTTCAGGGACCACAATGTCACGAGCGGCATGACAGACTACAAGCAGCCCACCGTCGAGCTCAATTATTTTCCTCAAGCCATGGGGATGCTCAAAAATACGAACGCCGTCTTTGCAGTCCTCAAAGTCAATCCAGCGCGCTCATTGGAGGAGGTGGAGGATGACTGGACCACCTCGATGGAGTTGGCTGAAGGTCTTCAAAGTGACTTTAAGATTCCCTTTCGAATTGGACACTCCTTTGCCAGTGGTATTGTTGACTTTGCCCGTGAGCACAACATCAAGCCGAAAGATTTCTCCTATCAGCAAGCCCGATTGATCTACGCCGATGTGAGTCAGCAGATGAAGTTTGAGCTCACCGAGTTGCCCATTTCCGAGAAAAGGTTCAAAGAATTGCTCTCTGCGAGCTTCATGATCAAGACCCGACTTGGAACTGGCGGTCCCCAAGACAGTGAGGTGAGAAAAATGCTCGATCACGCCAAAAGAAGCCTCGAGAGTGACCAAGCTTGGATAGAGAATAAGCGCCAAGTCATCAACCGCCGGAAACTGGAGTTGAACCGTTTGTTTGAACAACTTTAAGCCTCATGACCTTCACCGTTGAACTTCAATCGATGCGATTGGGTATCAAGCTCAAGTTTTTCTTGTTGGGCTGGCTGGTGTTGGCGCTCAGTGCGGCCCATTCACAAGTGGGGGTTCAAATCCCATCGAGCCAAAAATTCAATGGCGAGCCGATCACACTCAATGCGTGGTTGTTTTGGGCGCCGGCCCTGAACCAAGACCATCGCAGCCAAGCCGCTGTCGTTTTGTTGCACGGTTGTGCTGGCGCCTTGGATGCCAAGGGCAAGCTGTCCCATCGCATGACCGATTACGCCCAGCGCTTCAATGAACAAGGCTGGCATGCCCTGGTGTTGGATTCTTTGACCCCGCGGGGCGTGAAACAAATATGCACCCAACCCTATTCCAAGCGGCTCATCACCCCTTTGCTCAGAGCGCAAGATGTCTTGGACGCTCACGCGTGGTTGACTGAGCAAAAAGGCATCGATCAAGACCACATCGGCTATGTGGGGTGGTCCAATGGTGGCAGCACGGTGCTGGCTGCCACCAACCTCAACAACGCGGTGGTTGCGGCCTCAAGCTTGAGGCCAGTCGCTGCCGCCGTTTTTTATCCCGGTTGTGTAGAAGACCTCAACTTGGGCTATCGTCCCAATGCCCCCATGCTCATCCAAGTGGGCGATCGTGACGATTGGACCCATATGGGGCCGTGCAAAGCGATGGTTGAGCAGGCTCTGGAGCCCAAGCCCGAGATCATTGCTTACCCGGGTGCATACCATCAGTTCGATTCGGAGCAAGACGTCAAAATTCGTTACGATGTCGGCTCCGGTAAAGGCGTTCACTATGGGGGCAATCCAGGGGCCAATCTGGCGTCAAAAAAACGGCTCATTGAATTCTTGAAAATCGAATTGGAATAGCGCTGAACCTATAAGCACCGAGGGTCTCAGTCCAATCGTCCAGTCTTGCTTTCCCCATAGGGGCAAAGCACAAGAGTGTTCGGCATGCGTTTAGGCGTTTCTGAGCTTTCTAGTCATGAGCGGATGACGTGGGCTCGCTCACCAAGTTTTCAACGATTGAACCCCTATTTCACGCAATAAAAAGTCACCTCTTCATAATTCACGTCGGCGTGTTTCCTCACTGGTGAGGGGTTGCGGGTGTCCGGTGACAACACCAAGTTGTCGGACAAGGCCCAAAAGTTGTGCCCCAGTGAAACACCCCCGCTCCAGTTGCCCAAAATGGACAAGAAGTCGTATTCATCAAGTCTGGGTAAACGCGCCTTGATCATGGAGCACGCGTTTTGAGCGATCTTTGGATTGGGGGCCTTGTTGACTGACGTTCCTGGTGCGCCTACCAGCACGAGTGTCGTGTCCCCCATTTGAATGACCGTTGGAAACCTGGTGCGCTGAAAGTGAGTCACCATCTGGTTGGCAATCAATTGCATCACCATTTCTGGCTTACCCTGGGCTTGAAAACTCACCGACTCATCCTTGGGCAGTTGGATGTGAATGGTGACCCACAGATCGCCTTTGCAATTGGGTGCATAACTGTAGGTGCCCCAAATAAACCCTCGCACCTTGAGCAGATCCAATGAATTGAAATGCTCTAGCCGTTTGTTTTCGCCAAGCGCGATTAAAAACTGGTCAATTGAGTTTTGATTGGCAAAAGTGATGCGTGTGTTCTCTGGGTTAATGCCAATGGTGTCGGCATCAATGTAAGCCTTCAATGAGGACTCTAGCAAGACATCCATGCCCTTTCCCGCAGTTGCCATGGCCCGATTTTTATCGACCAAATCGTCCAATGTGATCAGTATGGAGGCTGCGGCTTGTGAGTCCATGCCGCTAGAGATCAAGCCCGCAATTTGCTGTGAGGCCTTTTGCATGGCCTCACTTCTACTTTGACCGTAAGCATCTTGGTATTGGCACAAGTCCTGCGCTTTGATAAAGAGTATGGTTGGCCAAAAGCTGATCTTATCAACGCCCCAGCACGA
>CAISQQ010000477.1 GCA_903887655.1 uncultured Burkholderiales bacterium | reverse complement strand
GGTATGGTCTCTCGTGTCAGCAGGCCTTGACCCCTTGGGATCTTGAGCGTTTGGCATTGGGTGCCTTGGGGGAGCCAACCCACCAACTCGGTGGCCATGGTGGTGTTGTTGATGGGGACCATCAACGCAATGTGGGGAGGGGTATTCATGCAGGCTCTGGTCGACGGGTGAGGGAATGGTCGTGCTCGCGAATGCCCGCGCGCAAGGGACGCCAATGCAGGGCTCGGATTTCTCCAAACTCCTGTGGCAGGCGCTCCCAATGCCAGCCGCCATCTTGGCTGGCGAAAATTTGGCCCAAATTGGTGCAGGCCCACACATGCATGGGTTCCAAGGGATGTGTGGCCACGGTCCAGACGGTGCTGTTGACGGTACCTGGCAAGTGCACTTCGCGCCAGTGCTCGCCGTAGTCTTCGCTGATCAGCAAACGACCTCGACTGCCCGGAGGCCCATTGCCGTTGGTGAGAAATACCACACCAGTGTGGTCAAGCCTGGGCACGATGGCGCGCGTGTATTGCCAGGGCGAATCGATGGCTTGAAACTCCCAATGCAGTCCCCCATCGGTGCTGCGGTGCAGGCCTTGGTTGGTGGTGGCGTACATCACGCGTTCGTGGGTCGATTTATCAAGGATGGCGATGCCGTGAACATCGGCAGAAATGAGTCCTTGACCTTGGGCGCTCCAAGTCTCTCCGTCATCGTGGCTGACAAAGATGCCACCAATTTCGACCGTCAGCCACAGCGTGTGTGGATCTTGAGGGTCAAACAAAATTTGTGTCACCCGGGTGGCACCCATGTTGATGTTAGAAAACTGTTGCAATCCAGGCACTGAGAGGGTGTGCCAGGTTTTGCCGCCATCGAAGGTGCGACAGATGCCGGCCGGGCGACTGCCAATGAACCAACATTGAGGGTCGAGGGGATGAATGGCCACCACCCATATGTCTTGCCGTGGCGTGAGCAAAGACACCCATCGTGCAGTCTGTTCATGCCACTGAAACAATCCCATGTCGGTGCCTGCAAGCAACCAGTCTGAGGTGATGGGATGACTCGCCAAGCTCCAGACTCGGGCTTCGAGGTACATGCCCGAGTGGCTGTTGGGGTGGACCCAGGTCATCCCGCCATCCTCGCTGAACCACGCAGAGTGGCCAGCAGTGCCGACGTAGACATGGGGTTGCAAATTCATGGTGACACAGGGCCTTGCAAGAGGGTGTTAAATTGGGTGAACCAAATGATAGGGACTCTCAAAATTGCAACCGTCATGAAGGAGACAGCAGTGCTGAAGATCAAACGATGGAGCGTTGGATGCGCTTTAACGCTGGGCTGTGTGTTGGGGGCCATTGCCCAAGGCTTTCCTCAAAAACCGGTGCGGGTGGTGATTGGTTTTCCGCCCGGGGGCGGCATCGACATCGTCGCGCGCTTGATCGCCCCCAAACTGTCGGAGTCACTGGGGCAATCTGTGCTGGTGGATAACCGACCGGGTGCCAACGGTGTGCTGGCCATGGACCATGTGGCCAAATCTGCGCCTGATGGTCACACCTTGTTTTTGGGCACCTTGGGTAATTTGAGCATTAACCCTTCGTTCTATGCCAACCTGCCATTCAGTGTCGACAAGCAATTTGCCCCGGTCACGGAGGTGGCTTCGCTGTCATTTGTTTTATTTGTCAACCCAGCCGTGCCTGCCAACACCTTGTCCGAGTTGGTGTCTTACGCCAAGTCAAATCCGGGAGTGCTGAATTACTCTTCCAGCGGCGCAGGTGGCCTGCCGCATTTGGCGGGTGAGTTGTTCAGTTCCGCGGTCGGCTCAAAGATGGTTCACGTCGCCTACAAGGGCAGTGCGCCCAGTATCAGCGACGTCATGGGGGGGCAGGTGCAAATGACGTTTGAAGCGGCTGCAGCAGGTGCTCAGCAACTCAAAGCAGGTCG
>CAISQQ010000476.1 GCA_903887655.1 uncultured Burkholderiales bacterium | reverse complement strand
CGCATGGCGCTCTGCTCCCGCCGCCCCGAGCCCGCACTACGCGCGCCTCTACGACGAAGCCCGCCGCATGGTCGATGCCGCCCTGACGGGCAACAAGCGGGCTTGGCTTTTTCAGTATGGGCCAAGGTGACGGGGCTTTGGCCGACCAGGTCAGAGCCCAAGGTGTGCAAAGCTTGGCGTCGGGTGTCTTGAACTGTTTGGGGGGCAGCATCGCACCCAAACCATTGGGACTCATCGTAGGAGTAAGAAGGGATTTGGCTGGCAAAACGCTTGGACCAGCGCACATGACCGCCAAGAGACGGATTTTTGGCAAACGACAATTCCAGCCTCTCCTTGGCCTTGAGCAAACCCCAAGTCACCACAGCCAGACCAATGACGGATTCACTCATCGTGAGTGGAAAATCTGGGATCATGTACATTCCTTTTGTTGAAAAGTTCAGTTTTATTACGTTTGGATGAAGAAATGATGAAAAACGGCTTTTTGGGTCTAAAAATATTCAATTCTGAAGATTTGAACTTTTTGCTGACCAACCGCATCCCTCGAATTGCACTCACCCACCTCATGGGCCGCTTGAGTCAAATCAAAAGCCCGCTTTTTGCCCGCTTGGCCATTGGGGTGTGGAAACTCTTTACGGATTTGGAACTCGAGGACACCCAAAACTCAGACTTTGAGAGCGTGCATGCCTGTTTCATCCGCTCATTGAAACCTGGCCGCCGCCCCATCGATACGAGTGAGGAGGTGGTGACCAGCCCGTGCGACGGCATCATTGGTGAGTTTGGCCGGATTGTAGAAGGGCAACTCTTTCAAGCCAAGGGTTTCCCCTATACTTTAAGGGATTTACTGGGTGACGAGCACCTCAACCACCATTGGCAAAATGGCACTTATGTCACCATTCGAATCACGTCGGCCATGTACCACCGCTTTCATGCGCCTTTTAAAGGTGAGGTGAAAAGGATGCGCTACTTCTCAGGCGACACCTGGAATGTCAACCCCATCGCTTTGAAACGGGTTGAAAAACTGTTTTGTAAAAACGAGCGCGCACTTTTGCAATTTGACATTGCCCAGGGTCGTCACACCTTGGCGCTCATCCCAGTAGCAGCGGTGCTGGTGGCCAGCATCAAGGTGCACGGCATTGAGCCTGTTTTGAGTCTGAACTACAAAGGCCCGGTTGAAATGGACTGCGAACTCCATTTCGACAAGGGTCAAGAAATGGGCTGGTTCCAGCATGGCTCGACCATTCTGATGTTTGCACCTCAAGGCTTTGAGATGCTCCCGACGTGGTCGGTGGGAGACCGAGTGCGCATGGGCCAAGGCCTGATGCGCTTGCCCTAGCCTTCTGGTCTCAAGCGTCCCCCCCCTTCATCCAGACCGATCAGGGTTAAAATTGGATCACCGCGCACACCGCGCGTTGACCCACGGGAGTGCTCTTGAGGTTGACATCCAAGCCAGCACTGTCAACGAAATGACATCTTTTTGTCATCATATCTTCACCCGTGGACTTCACAATTTCCCTCAACGCTAGGTCGCTTTTGGTTTCGGCGTAACACCAACACAATCAGGGAGTCTTTCAATGCGCATCACCGTCATGGGAACAGGTTACGTTGGCTTGGTCACGGGCACGTGCTTGGCCGATTTGGGCAACGATGTCCATGGATTTGACATTGATGAGGCCAAAGTGGCTCGCATCATTGCAGGCGACATCCCCATCTATGAACCGGGCCTTGATGCACTGATTCTTAAAAACGTCGAGACCGGGCGCCTTACCTTCAGCGCCGATTTAAAGCGCAGTGTGGAGTCAGCAGACATTATCTTCATCGCGGTGGGGACACCCTCCAATGATGACGGCTCGGCCGATACTCGACAAGTGATTGCCGCAGCCAAGAGCATTGGCCAACTGATGAATGATTTCAAGGTGGTGGTCAACAAATCGACGGTGCCCATTGGCATGGCCGACATTGTGAAGGCGACCATTGAGCACGAACTCGATCTTCGCTTTGGCAAAGATGTGCACACACAACGACCTGCTTTTGCTGTGATCTCCAACCCCGAGTTCTTGAAAGAGGGCTCGGCTGTGGATGACTTCATGCGACCCGATCGCATCGTTTTGGGCATTGAGGACAATGAACCGGGCACTCGCGCCAAGGAGATGATGAGAAAGCTCTACGCACCCTTCAATCGCAATCATGAAAGAACCTTGGTGATGAACGTGCGCTCGGCCGAATTCACCAAATACGCCGCCAACGCGATGCTGGCGACTCGCATCTCCTTCATGAACGAAATGGCCAATTTGGCCGAGCGAGTCGGTGCAGACATCGATTCCGTGCGACAAGGCATCGGTTCAGACCCGCGCATTGGTTACAGCTTTTTATATGCCGGCACCGGCTACGGCGGATCGTGTTTCCCCAAAGACGTTCAAGCCCTGCAATACACAGCCAACTCCCATGGTCTTCCATTTCGGATTTTGTCGGCGGTGGAGTCCGTCAACCAACGTCAAAAACATGTCATTGCAGAAAAAATCACGGCCTACTTTGACAACAACTTGGCGGGACTGACCTTTGCAGTTTGGGGACTGGCGTTCAAGCCCAACACCGACGACATGCGCGAAGCGCCCTCGCGCGTCTTGATCAAAGAGCTCCTCAGCCGTGGCGCCAAGGTCGTGGCCCACGACCCCGTGGCCATGCAAGCCGCTGAGCACGCCTTCAAGGAGGACTTGGCCGATCACCCCGAGTACCTCAGCCGATTGAGTTTTTCTAGCCACGCGATGGACAACCTCAAAGGTGCAGACGCCTTGATTGTGCTCACCGAATGGAAAGAGTACAAGAGTCCCAACTTTGCCACCATCAAGGCCTCGTTGAAGAAAGCCATTATTTTTGATGGTCGCAATTTGTACGAGCCTCTTGCCATGGCGCAAGCGGGTTTTGTGTACGAGGGCATTGGACGCAGAAGCTCAGATGTGCTCTGGCCAAGTCCCAGTACCCCGGTCACGACGAGCACCACACCGTAAGGCGACGGAGGTCATGGCGCTGCGACTGCGCAGCGCCTTCACGCCATCTTGGTCGATGACTGGGTTACGCCTTTGGCAACTGGCGCAAAGCCCCGAGAAACTGTGCCGAAGCCGCAGCCCAACTGAAGGTCATGGCATGCGCCAAGACGCCCGGGCGTGGGATCTCCAAGGCGGCCAAGCAAGCCGCCTTTAAGTCTCGATCGAGCACCCCAGACACCCCTTGCTTGACCACATCGATGGGCCCAGGCACCGGCAGCGCTGCCACGGGTGTGCCGCAGGCCATGGCTTCGAGCATCACCAGTCCAAAGGTATCGGTCACACTGGTGAAGACAAACACATCGGCCGCCCTGTAGAGGCTGGCGAGTTGCTGGGCATTTTGCATCCCAAACCAACGCACTTGTGGGTAAGCTTGTCGCAAACGCTCTCCCTCAGGACCGTCTCCGGCGACCCACTTCTCGCCGGGCAAATCGAGCTTTAGAAACTCATCGACTTGTTTCTCCACAGCCAAGCGACCCACGTGCAAGAAAATCGGACCCTTGCCCCTTTCAAGGGTCTCGCCTTGTGGGCTAAAACGCGCAAAATCCACCCCTCGACTCCAAACTTGTGGAGAGCGAAACCCCCTGGCCAACAAATCATTGACGATGGCTGGGGTGGGTGCCAAATTGGCTTGAGCTGCATTGTGAAATCGGCGCAGCAGTGCATAACTCCACGAGACGGGCAACTTGAAACGCAAGTTCACGTACTCGGGGAAGCGGCTGTGATAGGACGTGGTGAAAGGCCATCCGCGCTCCATGGCCACCGCCCTTGCCGCCCAACCCAGGGGGCCCTCGGTGGCAATGTGCAGGCAGTCGGGTTCGAATCGATCAATCAATCTCTTGACCGCGGTTTTACCCGCCCAGGCCAAGGTGATCTCTGGATAGGTGGGACAGGGAAAGGACTTGAAGAGCTGGGGCGTGATGAGCTCCACCTCATGGCCCAGGGCTCGCAACTCCTGGGTGGTCATGGTGAGCGTGCGAACGACCCCATTGACTTGGGGCTCCCAGGCGTCGGTGACGATGAGAATTTTCATGAGTTGTCCGTTTCAGCTTTTTGGCTCAAGGTTCAAAGGGGAAGGTGATGAGACCCAGACTTGGATGCGCGGATTTCAATCTCCAGCGCCATCAACATTCTTTGGCAGTCCATCTCACCACGGCGTTGATGACTGAGCTTGATCAAAGAACCCAACAGCTTCTATTCTAAGAGACGACCGGGCTCAAGGCCTTGACGTGCTCGACCAATTGATCCCAATAGACAATCTCCAAGCGACCGTCCATGTGTTCGACCAAGGCGGTTCGACTCTCCACCCAGTCACCATCGTTGCAGTAAAGGATGCCGTCAATGTCTCTGATTTCAGCGTGATGGATGTGACCACACACCACGCCTTGGTAGCCCCGACGCTTGGCCTCTTTGGCCACCGCCACCTCGAACTCGTTGATAAAGCCCACCGCTTGTTTGACCTTGTGTTTCAAAAAGGCAGACAGTGACCAGTAGGGAAGCCCCAATTTTGCTCGCAACAGGTTGTAATACCGGTTGAGTTTCAAGGTGAGTTCGTACAAGTAGTCGCCCACATACGCCAGCCACTTGGCGTATTTCACCACCGCATCAAAGAAGTCGCCATGGATGAGCCACAGCACTTTGCCGCTGGCCGTGGTGTGGGTGGTCTCTTTGAGCACCTCCACCCCACCAAAATGATGCTGCACAAAATTGCGAGCAAACTCATCGTGGTTGCCAGGAACATACACCACGTGACAGCCTTTTCTGGCCATGCGCAGCAGTTTTTGGATCACATCGTTGTGGGCTTGCGGCCAGTACCACTTGCGTCGCAGCTGCCAACCGTCGACGATGTCGCCAATCAAGTACATGTGCTCACAGTCGTTTTCACGCAAAAAGTCAAGCAGCGACTCGGCCTGACAGCCTTGGGTTCCCAGATGAACGTCGGAGATGAAGATGGCGCGGTAATGCATCAAGTTCTCAATGCGCGGCTAGAGTGGACCATCAAGTCTTGTGTGCGCATCATCAAGGCCCAATGGATGGCACCGTGCTCACGACTCCAACAAGGCTGGCCCATCACCTTGGCACCCCAGCGCAAATAGGTCCTGAGCGGCTCAGACAGCGTGACCTGCGCAGCTCGCAGACTGGCTGAGACGCTGCCTTGAGGGATCACACCCTCATTGGCGCCAGACCCATCCTCTTTGAGTGCATTCAATGGGTAACGGGCACGCAAATGGAATTCAAATGGGCTCAAATGCGCATCTCGAATGTGCTGCCAAAGAGCGCGCGTGTCTTCGCTAGAGGGCCGCTTCAAGGACTGCCCTGCACCCGGCTGCAGCTCGGCGTCTTGAGCGACGAGCTCTTGGGACATGCAAACCACCATCAAAAGTTGATTGCTTTGGACAAAGCCCAAGATTTGGTTTTGCAACAAACGCAAGAGTCGCCTTTGAACAGATATTTTCAAGCGAGGATCTATGCAGACTCGGCCCAACTCAAGTACTTTTGCCCGCCAAGCGCGAATCCGTGTCAAATCAAAATCATGCTCCAACTCAAGACCACCGACTCGCTTGGCTTGGGCAGGGGTCAATAGGCGACAAGCCGCCAAGATCTGCCCCGATGAGCCATCCTTGACCATGATGTGTTCACAATACTCGTCAAAGATATCTTGCACCACGCCTTGGGGCTCAAACCCGTCCAATGCGCTTGGCATTGGCGAGAAGGACGCAAGGGAGGTGCCTCGGTGTTGGCCCACCAAATGGTCCAATTGGCCCAATTGGCCCGGTTGACCCCGAAGTGCGAACAAGGAGAGGTGAGAGACTTGGGCGCGAAAGACTTGAATGTCTCGCAATTGCTCTTCTTGCCTGACCCAACACACCGACCATGGCGGCTGGGGCACAGAGGCTTGAGAGATCATCGGCTGAGTACTGTGGTGAGCGTCAGAGCTGCTGCCAAACATCGACTCGGTCTGGCTGTTGCGTGGGCTGGGCGAATGCAGCGGGGAAAAGTGAGAATGGGAATCAAAACCGTGGGGGTCGGGGATGGGTAACATGCAGTGGTGGGGGGTGTATAGGCTTAAAAAAATTATCTGCGCGCAGTGTGAAAGTATGATGTCATCACGGTCTTCGAGCTCTGGGTGTCTGCACAGGTTTTAGAGAGAAAACATCCCCCAGTGCATGGGCTCAGCACGACAACAAAACGCTCGTTGGCCTTCATGGGTTGGAGCGAATCCATTGAACAGGGTATTGCTTGGGCGCTGGCGTCCAAGCGGGCGATTCCACCCCAACAACGGTGTAGCTGGGGCAGGCGTAACGCTCAATGTCGCGGGCGTCCAGTGGAAACGAGTTGCAATTGGAAAACCGCCGAAAGGGCGAGTGATAGATACCGCACTGGAATTCTTCTTCGCTCGTTTGCTCCAGAAATACACATCGCTTATCTAAGCAACAGTTACCGCACTTGATGCACTCGCCCTCGATGGTGGGCGGGATCACCGCCTCGATCGAGACCACGTCATTGAAATAGTGTTCAATGGGGCCTTCCCGCAAGGCTTGGATGTAGACCGTGAGCTTTTTAAGGGTTTGCCAGTAATGGAGAAAAAAGCGAGGTTTTAAAAACGCCACGCTGATCAACAAGGGAAGAATGGGCATCAGAACGTAAAAAACGCCGATACTGAGTTGGGTGGCCACATAAGCCAGTCTGTTTTTGAAAATTTCCGCACCTACACATCTGTGATTTAGGCTGAACTTTATGCACATTTGGTGACAATTGTGTGAATATTCACACCAAACCCACTCCAATCCCAAGCCCAGCGCTTCAAGCGGACTTCAAGCCCCCCAAGCGATCAAGTCCTCAAGGCTCAAGCCAGCGCTTGATCGCTCCAATCTCTTGAAGAGTCGGGCCTTCCAATGAAAGCGACTCACGGGCGGCTTGACCAAGGTGTATTCCAAGTGGGGCTGCCCTCCCCTTTTGCGCTTGAAGTCACCCGCACCGGAGCTGAAGTTGAGCAGCAACTTGTGCGCCAAGGTGTGGCGAAAAATATCCACAAAGAGGGCGCGGTACAAACCCTTGCTGGCATCGTCGACGGCGTAGCCAAGAGCCGGGACGGTCAGTGTGTGCCCGACTTGGTAGAGCAGCGCAAACGCCCGGATCTCGCCAGAGGGGCTCCTCAACACCAAGCAGCTCATGGAGCCAGCGTTGACCATGTCGGCAAAAAATTGCGGCGTGTATTGGGCATTGAAGGGGCCGTGCTTGAGGAGATAGATCGGGTCGTAAAGCGCTTTCAAGTGGCCAGCCTCTTGGAGGGTGATTGCCGTGAGCACCTCACTGTGGAGATCGAGTTGTTGTCTGCCCTTCATGTCTCGCATCAATTGGGAGGATTTTTTAGGGACTGCGTCACGCAAATCGAACTCATAAACCACTCGGGCTGGAAGCGCATAAAAGCCCAACGTGTTGAGCTGCTGGCGCAACTCGGCGTGGTGAAGCGCATGCACGTTTCTCACAAACACAAAACGCCCTGGCTGGTCTTTGACCACCCGCTCACAAAGGGCTGGGATGAGCTTGATCTCGTCGGGCGTCCACACATTGGTCGAGACCGGGAAGTTCGCCACCACGCACTGGTGACCTAAACCCATCCCATCGGCCAAGCGTCCCATGGCGCGAAGCGCCCACGACAACCCCGGGCGGTGCTGCGTCTCTAAGGCCGCATAGTCAAACCAGCCGATCTTGGGCGAGGTGATAAAACATGGGGCCTTGGGCAGGCTTGCAAGGGAAGAAGTCACGGGCAGTGAGACCCCAAGCTCATGCCACGCCAAAGTCGCCCCCGCGTTTTGTATCCAGTCCTCCAAGACCCTAGAGCGCACCGGGCAACTCTGCGACTTTAGGCCTGCAAGCGATACAGATGAAACGCGCCGTAGATACCGGAGCGGTCCAGGGGCCCCAGGGTGTCGCTCACCCGATCGTCTCGCTTCCAGCGCTGGGCCAACTCTGGCGTGAGATTGGCGTCCACAGGCGAGGCATCCCCTGCCGTTCTAAAGATGACTCGAGCACCAGGTTTGGCCGCTTTCGTGATGGCTTGCCAAAGCACGCTGACCTCACTGGGTGACATCCAGTCTTGGGCGTCGAGCAAGTTCACGATGTCCACCGATGCTGTACCCAGTTGGTTCAATTTATCGCGGATGTTGTTGTGCTCGATGTCCAACTTGGCAATCGAGGCGCGCAATGTGGTGTAGTTCTCCCGCTTCAAATAAGCGGGCAGCGGCCCGCGTGCAGACTCATCGTATTTTCTGGCAAACGCTTGCCAAGCAAAATAATTATCCGCCACCGGCACCACAGTGGCCAAGTGGCGCGCGCGCTGCTTTAAGATCTCAGACATGTTTTGAGGAATGTTGTTACAAAGCACCATGTGCTGACTCGGTGGAATACCCAAGTTATAAAGCGCATAGGGGCTGCTGCAAATCTTGGTGACCAAGCGGTTGTCAAAGATCTTGGCCACATGTTGATCAAACCACTGGGCTTGGTCCTCGACGGTTTTTTGCAGCAACAAGTCCGACAGCTTCACCCGGTGGAGTTTGGCCCCCAAATGAATGACCCCAATGATTTGCCCCAGCAGCCCAAACTTATAAAACCCCTTGGCAAACATTTGAATGCGCTTAAAACCAAAAGTGGCGTGCTCCCAGTAGGCGCGACTGGTGGGATCGAGCTGTGGGCTGATGATGTTGTGGTAAATGCGAACATTGCTGCTGGACTTGGCGACACCAAAAAACCGATAAAAGTCCTCGTGAGAGTCAAGCGTCTTGATGGCGGCGCGCTTTAATTGAATGAGCGCGATGTGAGCATGGTTCAAGTCCACGACGGAGACCTTGGCAGGATGCTCCAGCAGATAATTCAAGGCGTTGCAGCCCCCACTGGCAATGGTGAGCAAATGATCGGTGCTTTTGATCTCGAGGGCTTGGATGTCGATTTGTGGGTCTTCCCAGATTTGGGTATACACCAAACGGTCAAACCACATGGCAAACAGCTTGTCCTTCAAAGTGGTCTTGTCTTTGTGACCAAAGACAGCGTTGTTGACCAAGGACTTTGATTTTTTCAAACTCAACGGTGGATTTGAAAGCATGTTCATGGCCTGACACAGTCCTTTCGCAATGAATGCAAAAGTAAATTATCAGTACTTTATGTTTCAAAGCCATGAAGCTTGGGTGACGCTTTCATGACCTCCCCCAAGACTCAGCCCACCAGATGACCCATGAGTTCACCCCCACCCCAACACCGCACTGCGGGTTGCCCCAGTCCATCAGGTCACCCAAAGGCTCAACGCTTTTGCAGTCTCTTGAGCCACCTGCAGCTCAGACGCCTCAACCATCACCCTCACCAAGGGCTCGGTGCCGCTGGGGCGTATGAGCACCCGGCCTTGCTGACCCAAGCGCTGGGTGGCTTCTTGCTGGGCCTTGAGGAGCTGGGCGCTGGGCGTCCAGGGCACTGAAGAAGGCAACTTCACATTCAGGAGCACCTGCGGAAAAAGATCAATGCCTTCAAGCAACTGCGATGGGGATTTTTGAGCGCGAATGCACGACTCGAGCACTTGCAGCGCACTGATCATGCCGTCACCGGTGGAGTGCTTGTCCAGCACCAACAAGTGGCCCGATCCCTCCCCACCCAAAACCCAGCCTTTTTCATGCAAAGCTTCCAGCACATAGCGGTCGCCCACTTGGGTGCGAATGAACTCAAGCCCCAAGCCTTTGATGGCGTTTTCAATGGCCATATTGGTCATGAGTGTGCCAGCCACCCCATGGAGCTTTTCACCCGACGCCACACGTTGCGAGGCAATGAGGTAGAGCAGCTCATCGCCATCAAAGAGCCGCCCCGATGCGTCCACCATTTGGAGGCGATCGGCGTCGCCATCCAGGGCAATACCAAAGTCGGCATGGTGCGCACGCACCGCCTCGCGCAGTGCTTCGGGGTGGGTCGCGCCCACGCCGTCGTTGATATTGAGCCCATTGGGCGTGCAGCCCAAGGGGATCACTTGGGCGCCCAACTCATGAAAGACATTGGGTGCAATTTGGTAGGCTGCACCGTGGGCCGCGTCGACCACGATCTTGAGCCCCTTCAAGGTCAAGTCGGAGCCAAAATTGGACTTGCAAAACTCGATATAGCGCCCTTGTGCATCGTTCAATCGCCGCGTTTTACCCAGCGACGCAGAGTCCACCCATTGCGGGGCTTCGTTCAAGAGGCTCTCGACCTCGAGCTCCCACTCGTCGCTCAACTTGTTGCCCTTGCTGGAGAAGAACTTGATGCCGTTGTCGTCGAATTTGTTGTGACTCGCACTGATCACGACCCCCAGACTGGCTCGTTGCGCTCGGGTCAGATACGCCACGCCTGGCGT
>CAISQQ010000475.1 GCA_903887655.1 uncultured Burkholderiales bacterium | reverse complement strand
TACGATGAGTCCCAATGGTTTGGGTGCGATGCTGCCCCCCAAACAGTTCAAGACACCCGACGCCAAGCTTTGCGCACCTTGGGCTCTGACCTGGTCGGCCAAAGCCCCGTCACCTTGGCCCATACTGAAAAAGCCAAGCCCATGATCTCGGATCTTCAGTTCACCAGCAACTACCGAGTGCCCTTTCAGTTCAAGTCGGTGATTTTGAAGCACATCCAAATGGGTGCCTTTTGGCAATCCAGCGATGGCGTTTGGCTCACTGACATGGACGGCAACCGCTTCATGGATGTGACGGGCTCTTATGGTGTGAATTTGTTTGGATTGGATTTTTACAAGTCCAATATCTCCGAGGGCAGTGAGCTTGCCAGCGACTTGGGTCCCAGCCTTGGGTCCTTTCACCCTTGTGTTTTGGACAACGTTGAGCGGCTGTGCCGTCTCTCTGGCAAAGACGAAGTGTCTTTTCACATGTCGGGCACGGAAGCCGTCATGCAAGCGGTGAGACTGACGAGATACCACACGGCGCGCAAAAAGATTGTTCGCTTCACGGGCGCTTATCACGGTTGGTGGGATGATGTCCAACCCGGACCTGGTAACCCCATGCCACCGGCCAAGCACACCTTGACGCTCAGAGAAATGCACGAGTCCACCCTCAAAGTGTTGAGAAATCGCACCGACATCGCCTGTGTGCTCATCAACCCTTTGCAGGCACTCCATCCCAATCAAGCGGCACCCACCGACTCGACTCTGGTGGACGGATCGCGTCACGTCCACTATGACCGTGCTGCCTACACGGCGTGGCTGAAGGCCTTGCGTCAGGTTTGTACTGACAAAGGCATTGTGCTGATTTTTGATGAGGTTTTTTTGGGCTTTCGACTGGCCAGAGGTGGTGCTCAGGAGTACTTTGGCATCCAAGCCGATATGGTGACCTATGGCAAAACCCTGGGGGGTGGTTTGCCCGTTGGAGTGATCTGTGGCAAAGCCGAATTGATGAAGCGCTTTAACCCCCAACGGCCTGCAGACATCTGTTTTGCCAGGGGGACTTTCAACGCGCACCCCTATGTGATGGGCGCGATGAATGTGTTTTTGAAGCGCCTGGACACGCCTGAGGTATTGGACCTCTATGCCCATTTGGACCAATGCTGGGATGACCGTGCCAAGCAGCTCAACGCGAGTCTTAAAGCCCACAACTTGCCCATTCAGGTGGCCAACATGTCGACCGTGTGGACCATTTTGTACGACTCGCCCACGCGGTTCAATTGGTTGCTTCAGTACTACATGCGCCGCGAAGGCATTGCACTGAGTTGGGTAGGCTCTGGAAGAATGATCTTCAGCTTGAACTATGGTGAGCATGAGTTTGAGGAATTGTCCCGTCGCTTGATCTTGGCTGGGCAAAAGATGATGGCGGATGGTTGGTTTTGGAAACCCGAGACCCAAACCAACAAGAGCATACGCCGAGGCATTCTCAAAGAATTGCTAAGAGCTCGATTTGCCAGTTGATAAAAAATAAGCGGTGAGTCCTGAAGGACTCACCGCTGTCAAAATTGAGGCTGTATGTAGACCACACTGTGCCGAAAGTGTGGGGTGATCATGATCCATGCCCCCCATCCAACTTTCAGCACATTCCTATTTATCCTTGAGATGCGTCCGCGCTGTTGACCTGAATGTGCTCCATGGGGTCAATCAACTGGCCTTTGAGCAAATACACAGGCGATTTGGCATAGAGAACCAAGTCATGGAATGGATCGGTGATGATCTTGAATGCCCAAGAGAACGCGACCACAAAATTGTCTTGAATGATCAATTGCGCTACTCTAAATAAGAGACCTGCAACGCCCAAGGCAAGCCAATAAAAGCCGACCATGCGAACAAAGCTGTCTTGGTCATCTTCAGGAACCGCCCAGCTGAAAACAGAGGGCTCTAGCCAAATGGCCAAAGGAACTGCGGCCCAAATCGACATCAATACGATTTTGCGTTTGATGTTGTAGCCCACCTTGATGAACTCTTTGTGCTCATTGGTGGCTTGGTTGACCACGTCGTAATCCTTGGGTTCAAAGAAGAAATGGCCGGCTTGGCGAGTCACCATAGAGATGAGCCAACCAATGAGTCCAGAAATGACGGGATCAATGAAGAGATACACATAGGCCACCAAAAAGGACATGGCACTGATGAAATGCAATGACTGATTGATTCGGCTGTGATGATAATAACGGTGATCATCCCAGCGTTGAATTCTCAGGGTTTCAAAAAAATGATTCATCTCTGTCCTTTTTGAGAGGGGGTTGGTATTGAGCTTGGGCTTTCAATTCGGTGAGTCTTCAGCAATGGGCTCAGCGGGAAAAATTATGTTATGAATGTGCTCTGTTTTGATGAAACTTTGATGACAAAGGGGGGTATTTTTAATGCGCAAGGAGATGTTTTTGATGAAATTTCATCAAGCTGGGCGCAACTGGCCCGGTTTGTTTTCAGCATGGGGTCGCAGCTTAGTTGGCGGGATGGAATGCGCCTGACTGATCACAAGAACCTTGACGTTGACCTGTTATTAAACTTAGTCAATGTATTTTAATTAAAAAATTAGAAAAATTGTTCATCCCATTAACCGTGATGGTTTTGTTGAGGAGAAATGCAGTTGTGGGTGGTGACCTCAAGGTTTACCGTTCATTTTCAGTTGATCGATGGCGACAGACGCTGATCGGTTGATTGAAGTGATCATGGACTTCATCAATCATGGGGTTCACCCGGATGGGTGGTCCAACCCTCGCCAAGGGTTTTGTGGCTGTCCTCCCTGTTGCCTCGACGCACCACTGATCGATATTGACCCTTGCAGCTTTGAGATGGGTTAGGGCGGCGTTGACCATCACCAGAACAACGGGTTCGTGGTTGTGGCAGTAAAAAGAACGCTTGTACAAAGCAGTCCCTATTTTTGATGTTCAATTCCTTTGTTATGCACAAATTTGGTGCATTTAAAGGGCGTTTTGTCTTCGTTTTGTCATATGGTTTTACTAGACTTTCGACATGCGAAGATTCCCTACCCAAGCGCGTAAACGCACACGCATCGAGATCATCCCCATGATTGATGTGATGATGTTTTTGCTGGTGTTTTTTGTGTTGATCAGTATCAATGTGATTCCAGCGCTGGGATTAAAGATGCGGTTGCCGCAATCGTCCCAAGCGCGCGAAGACCATCCACCCAAGCGCGTCATCTTGGGAATTGCCGAAGATGGCGAGTTTCAATTGGACGGGAAAACCTATCCCAATTTAGGCGCCATGCAGCCCGAACTGATCAGACTCAAAACACAAGCGGGTGAGAACCCTGAGGATGTGAAAAAGAATTTGGTGATCATCATCAACGGTGACGAGCAGTCGAGACTGCAACAGTTGGTCGATGTGATGGATTTGTTGAAATCCAATGGGATCGACTCTATGACCATTGCGTCTAAAAAGAAATGAAGTCATGAACGCCGTCATCAACTGGACTTACGAAAAGCGTGACCCCATTTCTTACACGGGCGCTATGCTGGTGTGCGCAGTCGTACTTCTGCTGATCAACTTTGCACCGATTCCATCCCCACCGCCTGATATCAATGAAATGGCGGCATTCTTGGATACGCCAGTGCCACCCCCCCCCAAGGTGCTTCCCGTTCAAAAGTTTGAGCCTCAGCCCGTGATCAAACAAGAGCCCCTCAAATTGCCAACGGCCAAAGCCCCAAGTCCTGTGGACATACCCGAAGCGCCAAAGACCCAGGAAATAAAACCCGTGGCACAACCGCCTGTGCTGCCCCAGCCGGTGATCCAAGCGCCAGCACCTGTTCCCGTGCAAACACCAGTCATCACACCCCCAGCACCCAAGCCACAAACCGCGTCCGTGGATGCCATCTACGCGAGTGAATTGAAAGCTTATCTGGAAAAGATCAAAAAGTACCCCTCCTCGAGAGAAGCTAGGCTATCTCGCCCGCAGGGCACAGTGACCCTGTCTTTGCTGATCTCGCGTTCAGGTCAACTGATGGAAGTGCGTGTGCTCACCACTTCTCACTCCAATATCTTAGATTCAGAAGCCGTCAAGAGCATCAAAACGGCCAGTTTGCCAGCGTTCCCAAAGGAAGCCTTCTTGGGTGAGGATTCTCACGAATTTACTGTGAATATGAATTACACCCTTGTTGAGTAATGATTGTGTTTGTTAATTTTTTTGATTGTTAATTATCTCTGGAGTATTTATGAAAAGATCGAATCAAGTGTTTCAACTCTCTGTTTTGAGCTTGGCGCTCATTGGAGCGGGCTGTATCTCCCAATCTTGGGCGCAGACTGCCCCAACGAATGTGGGGACTGTGAAAATTTCTGGTGTAGGTGATCAAGTCGGCAATGGCCTGTTGATTGATGAAGATGGTGTAAAAAATAAAAGCACGGTGACCAAAACTGCCATTGACAAAGAGCGTCCTACGGCCAATCCTTTCCAGTTATTGAACTTGGAGCCTGGCGTTAATGCGTACAGCTACGATTCGACGGGTATTTTTGGCGGCAATATGCGTGTTCGTGGCTTCAATAGCGATGAGATGGGTTACACCATCAATGGCGCACCCGTGAATGATTCAGGCAACTTTGCGATCTATCCCCAAGAGTACGCTGACGTAGAAAATCTTTGTGAAATCTCCATCACGCAAGGATCTGTAGACACAGAGTCTCCTCACGTGGGCGCATCCGGCGGCAACGTGGGTATGGTGAGTTGTTCACCCAAAGATAACTTTGGCGGAAGAATTTCTGAGACTTTGGGTGACTTGTCGTTCAAAAGAACATACTTGCGCGTGGATACAGGCGTGATTGGTAAAGAGCATCCCTTTAAGGCCTATGTTTCCTACTCCAATGCAACGGTGAATAAGTTCAAAGGTTTTGGTCAGGGTAACAAGTCTCACGTGGACACGGGTTTTGAGTGGAAGCTCACAGACGACACCTCTCTCACGACGAATTTGCTCTACAACTATCAGCTCAACAATAACTACTTAACACTCACGAAGGCTGAATTTGCACAAAATCCAAGCCTGGATTATTCTGGCAATGTCCCACAACACTTGGCAGCAGGAGCTGAGAACACGACGGCCAACTTCGGAACCAGCAGTGCAACTGCGACAGGTGTCAGGGCGACCAATGTGTATTACGGTTATTCTTTAAACCCCTTTGTGAACTACCTCTTCACTTCGCGCTTGCAAACGCGAATCGACGACAAGTTGACGCTCAGTGCTGAACCCTATTATTGGTATGGCTATGGCACTGGTGGCAATTTGCAAACCACGTTGGCTGAAGGCACCACAGGTATCCACGGCGGCATTGCTGATATCAATGGCAACGGCAAGCTCACCGACACCGTTGGCGTCTACCGTGGTAGCGTTACAGAAACCAAGCGTCCTGGCATCACCTTCAAAGCCAATTACACACTGGAAAGCCAAAAGATTTTGGCAGGTCTTTGGATTGAGCAAGCCAACCATCGTCAAACACAACCAGCGACAACTGTAGATAACAATGGTGGTATTGGCGATATTTGGTTGGCCACCAATTTGATCAAATACAATGACGGCAGCTTGTACCAAGGCCGTAACTATTTGACACAAAACACGGCCTATTCTGCATTTGTGACTGACACCATCTCCATTGGTAAGCTTGATATTGTTCCAGGCGTGCGCCTCAATTCTTTGAAGCGTGACTTCACCAACTACGCTTCAAGTGGTTCAGGGATGGGCGCAAACTATGGCATCTCGACCACTTACAGCAAGCCATTGGCTTCCTTGGGTGCCAAATACAAAGTCAACGATGACTTGCAGATCTATGGCAATATGTCCCAAAACCAAAAAGACCCGGCCAACTTTGTTTTGTCAGGTCTGGTGTCTGGTGGCTCATTTGTAAATGGTGCTCTAACGGGCTACAAATTGCTCACGCCCACTGTCCAGCCTGAGACATCCACGTCCTATGAAGCAGGTATGCGTTTCAATACCGACGCAGTCAAAGGCTCGGTGGCTTTGTTTGATGTCGAATTTAAGAATCGAATTGCGCAAAGCTACAACCCTGACACCAACTCTTACACCGACTACAACGTGGGTGACTCCAGAGTTAAAGGTCTTGAGATGCAATTGGGCAGCAAGCCCGTCAATGGCTGGAGTGTATTTGGATCGGCGACCTACACCAGAAGCACGATCTTGAATAATTTCCAAGCCTCAGTCTCAACAACGCTACCGACTGCTGGATCTGCATTTCCTGATACACCATTGTGGATGTATGGCGCATCTATGCAGTACAGCAGTGGACCATTCATGGCTGCTTTGAATGGTAAATACACTGGCAAGCGCTACACCACGCTCGTCAATGATGAGTACTTGGATGCTTTCACCGTGTTTGATTTCAATGCTGGTTATCGCTTTGATTCTGGTACATTCTTTAAGCAGCCTACAGTTCGCTTGAATATGTCCAATATCTTCAATGCCAAGTATTTGTTGGCTAACTCAGGTAGTGGCTCCAGCATCACCACAACAGTCAACACCAGCGCGCCAGGCGGCGGTATACCCACATATTATGTGAGTGCTCCACGTTTTGTCAGCATGACCTTTAGCTCAGAATTTTAAGTAAATCATGACTGAATTTTTGCACCAAGCTTCTTTTGGATTGATGATTTTGTCGGCCATCATCGCGATTGTGGTGAGTATCGAGAGAATTATTTTTTCGGGTATGAATTTGCGACGTGCAAAACTCATCATGACCAGCTTTGATTCCACTCAGACCCCAATCAGTACACTGTTGGGCTCTGATGTGGTGTCGGAGATGGTTCAAAAGCTCATAGACGATAAAAATAAAAATTATGCGCCATCAGTGCAGCAAGACCGTGCAGACGCGGCATTTATTCATGCCAAAGATGAATTGAGTGCGCGGTTATGGGTTTTGGATACGATCGTGACTGCTGCACCTTTGATGGGGTTACTGGGAACGATATTTGGGATTGTCGATACCTTCTTGGCGCTCTCAAAGTCTGGCATGTCTGACCCCGCCGGTGTCAGTGCAGGGATTGGCACGGCTTTGTATGCGACAGCCTTAGGGATTTCAATTGCTTTGGTTGGTCTGTTTGCTTTTAATTACTTGAGTGATCGCAATGAGCGTATTGGCGAGCATTTGAAAATGTTAATTTTGAGACTCTAAGGTTGAGTAGATTTAACATGATCAGCCAAGAATTTGATATTCTTGGCTTTTTTTATGCCTGAAAAGTCTCGGCTTTTC